>NZ_JBZFUM010000019.1:0-45719 GCF_058314535.1 Streptococcus sp. ELY_125
GAAGGCCTTTTTATTTTGACCAAATTCAAGTAAATACCTTAGTTATTGTCACCTCAGGCCATATTTTTCTAGAGAATTTTTAAAAAAAGACAAACTCCCAAAAAGAAGTTTGTCTTCGGTCTGAACAGGTCTACTAGACCTGTTTAACCTACCTCCGCACAGCTCCAAAGGTCTGGGAGACCTTTGGAGGTTGGAGATAAGATGAACCGCGTTCATCACATAAGGTCTGGGAGACCTTTGGAGGTTGGAAATAAGATGACCTAACGTTCATAGAATTGGCTATCCAACCAACCACTGCGCCTAGCAAATAAAATTGACCAAATAAATAAGGCTGAGAACTTTTGTCTCAACCTCTTTTTTGGTTGACAAAAATCTGTAACGAATTATAATAGAGCTTGTAATATTTCTATAGTACAATATTTGAAGTGTAAAATTAACTTGGTCAAATTCTTAAAAGTCTGAGGGAAAAACTATGACTATGTTGACTGGCTTTAATGAGACTATAGGGGTGATTGATCTGCAGTAGACACTGTTTTATCTGCAAATGGATTGCCCTTGTATTGTTATAGATTTAGCATCAAAAGGAGACTGTTATGATTGAATTCCAGCATGTATCAAAAGTATATGGTGATAAAGAAGCATTGGGTGACTTGAACTTGACCATCAATAATGGCGAAATTTTTGGTCTAATCGGCCATAATGGAGCGGGAAAAACAACGACAATCAGTATTTTAACCTCTATTATTGAAGCAAGTTATGGTGATGTCCTAGTAGATGGGCAGCTTTTGTCGGCAAACCGTGATGCTATCAAGCGTAAGATTGCCTATGTTCCAGATTCACCGGATATCTTTCTCAACCTCTCGGCCAAGGAATACTGGCATTTTTTAGGTAAAGTCTATGGATTGGAGTATGCTCAGGTAGAAGAGAGAATTGCTGAATTAGCGCAGTTATTTGACTTGACTGAGCAGCAAAATGATATTATTGATAGCTTTTCACACGGTATGCGTCAGAAGGTCATTGTTATAGGGGCTCTGGTTGTTCGTCCGGAGATTTGGATTTTAGATGAGCCTCTGACAGGTCTCGATCCGCAGGCATCTTTTGATCTTAAAGAGATGATGAAAAAGCATGCGACTGATGGGAAGACAGTCCTCTTTTCAACCCATGTCTTGCAGGTAGCTGAACAGCTGTGCGATCGTATCGGCATTCTTAAGCAGGGTAAGCTTATCTTTGTTGGAACCTTGGATGAACTCAAAGCTAACCATCCCGATAAGAATTTGGAGACGATTTATTTAGAGATGGCTGGCCGTCATACAGAAGAGGAGGAATAGGGATGTCTTGGTCAACAATATGGGAACTGATAAAAATCAATATTCTTTATTCTAATCCGCAATCTATGACCCAGATTAAAAAGAAGCGGGAGAAAAATCCAAATAAAACTTACTCTTCTTACAAAACGGTAATTCGCCAGCAGTTGCTTTTGATAGTAGTTTTTACTTTTATTTTTCTTCTCAATTTTGCGACGGTCAATTTCAAGGGCTATCCGGGCCTTTTTAGCCAATATGTAGCTTCCTTTTTTGTCATGGCTGTTTTCTATGGCTTTTCAGCTATGTATTCCATCTTTTATGACAGCAAGGATTTGGTGCTCTATGCGCCGTTGCCTATCAGACAATCCGAGATTTATGTTGCCAAGGTTATCTCGTCATTGGGCATGGGAGGTATGTTTTTGGTGCCTATGCTGGCCTTGTTTGGCATTGCCTATTGGGAAATAATAGGTCCCTTGGGGATTATTTTAGCCTTATGTAATTTTTTACTTTTATTTGCTAGCTGTATCACTCTTTCTCTTGTTATCAATCATTTGATAGGACGTTTAGCTGTTCGAAGTGCTCGCCGCAAACTCTTTTCGAGCCTACTAATGGTTATTACAACGGTTGGTTGGCTGGCCATCTGGATTTTTCTAAACTTTAGCTCAACTCATTACGAGGTAGGCTCTAGTCGATCGGACAGTTCCTTGTGGCCATATTTTCGGGGATTTTATGATATTGCTGTCCGGCCATTCAGTTTGGAGAGCCTTTTAAATTTTTATCTGCCAATCGTGTTGGTCTTGCTTTTGCTCTTAGGTCTTGTCAAGGTAATGGTTCCGCGCTTTTATCAGGAAACTCTCTATAGCGGTGCTATTCAGGCTTCCAGTCGCAAGAAAAAAGCTTATCAGGATCGTAGTCTGACCAAACTGCTTGTGAGGCATCATTTAGCTACCTTGCAAAATGGTCCTTTAATTATCCAGACTTATCTTTTGCCCCTGCTCTATCCTCTTATGCTACTAGTTCCGATGCTGATTAGTGGCAAGGGGCCTCTGCGTCATATCCCTCTGACTTTTTTTGGCGTTGTTTGGCTGGCTGGAATGATTATGGGCTTGATGTCAGTCAATCCCACAAGTTTTATAGGAGTTGCTCTGTCTTTGGAAAAGGAAGATTATTTTATGTTTAGGGCTCTGCCTTTAAATTTCAAGGCTTTTGCTAGGCAAAAGTATTTGGTTCTGGCAGCCGTGCAAGTCTGCCTGCCAGCTTTCGTCCTCCTTGTTGTTAGTTTGTTAGCTGGTCTTTCTCCAGGGCTATTGCTCAGTTTTCTTGCGGCTTACCTCCTGACAGCTTTTGTTGCGGGACAAATTTTTTACAGCAGGGATTACAGGTTACTGGTCTTGAACTGGCAAGACATCACCCAGCTTTTTCAGCGTGGAGGCGGACAGATTTTGGTTGCTGCCTTGATTTTTGGTGCTATACTGCTAGGTATTCCTTTGGTAATTATAGCTTATATCCTAGCACAGTACACCAATCCAGCCATCGTTAGTCTGATATTGGTTATTATTGGTTTAGGCCTGCTGGGAATTGTACAGTTGATTATGAATCATAGATTTTGGAAAAACTTAACTTAGTTTATTAAAAAATAAAGAGAAGCCTTGGTTCAGGGCTTCTTTTTGGCTTTTTCTATCACTTGTCGAGACTACCAATCTTTTTCAAAAAATATTTTCTAAGGTAACTATTAATTTAGAGGAAGGCTTTGATTTTCTTGGTGTATGAGAGGGGGTGGCGTGCTCGATATGTGAGATTTGTGGATGAATGGACTGAAGCCACTATGTCAGACAACAAAAGATTATTGGGGCACATCTGTGTAATTTATGGTAAAATAAAAGTTATGACAAATGAATTTCATCATGTGACGGTACTCCTTCATGAAGCCGTAGATATGTTAGATATTAAACCTGACGGGATTTATGTCGATGCAACCTTGGGTGGCGCTGGACACAGTTCTTACTTGCTGTCAAAGTTAAGCTCCAAGGGACATCTCTACTGTTTTGATCAGGACCAAAAGGCAATTAATCATGCTAAAACCAGTCTGAAAGAGTACACTGAGAAGGGCATGGTGACTTTCATCAAAGATAATTTCCGTCATTTAAAAACTCGCTTAAATCAGCAAGGGGTGGAAGAAATTGACGGAATTTTATATGACCTAGGGGTTTCCAGTCCTCAACTTGACGAGCGTGAGCGTGGCTTTTCCTATAAGAAGGCAGCGCCTCTGGACATGCGGATGAATCAGGAAGCCAGTCTCACAGCTTATGATGTGGTTAATACCTATGATTATCGAGAGCTGGTGCGAATCTTTTTTCGATATGGTGAAGATAAATTCTCTAAACAAGTTGCCCGTAAGATTGAACAAGCGCGTGCAATCAAGCCCGTAGAGACCACGACTGAGCTGGCTGAGGTGATTAGATCAGCCAAACCAGCTAAGGAACTGAAAAAAAAGGGACATCCGGCCAAGCAAATTTTTCAGGCCATTCGCATTGAGGTCAATGATGAGCTGGGGGCGGCTGAAGAGTCACTTCAAGCGGCACTAGAACTCTTGAGTGTTGGTGGAAGAATTTCAGTGATTACTTTCCATTCTTTAGAAGATCGTCTGACTAAGCAGCTTTTTAAAGAGGCGGCGACGGTAGACGTCCCTAAGGGACTGCCCTTTATTCCGGATGACTTGCAGCCCACTGTCGAGTTGGTTAATCGCAAGCCTATTTTACCGTCAAAGGCAGAGATGACTGATAATAATCGTGCGCATTCGGCTAAGCTACGAGTTGCTCAAAAAATTCGAAAGTAGAGAGATAAATATGGCTAATAACAATCAGGAAGAAAGGGCTGTCAAAGAGGCTTTTCAGCGGCGTTTTCGTAAATTTTCCCGTCTAGAGGTTGCTTTTTACGGCTCTATCATTTTGACAGCTGTTTTGATGGCAGTGGGGATTATTTATTTGCAAAGCCGCAATCTCCAAGTCAAACAGCAGATCACTGAAATCAACAGTCAGATTAGTGATGCTGAAACTGATTTAAATAATGCCAAACAGGAAGTTAATGAATTGACCCGTTCAGAGCGGATTTCAGAGATTGCACAAAAGGCAGGTCTGACTATTGATAATTCTAATCTTGGGAATGTTGGGAGTAACGAATAGGACATGAAAAATCTGATCAATCGATTTCTGTCTTTTGTAACCAGGGATCGCCGTGGCCCTAGGGCTAATCGTGAGCGTGTCGGTCAAAATTTGATGATTACGACAGTTTTCATCTTTTTTGTCTTTATTATTAATTTTGCCATTATTATTGGAACGGATCGAAAGTTTGGTGTCGACCTGTCCAAAAAGGCTAGGGATGTCTACCAGATGACAGTGACGAAGGCAGCTAAACGCGGGACTATCTATGACCGTAATGGCAATGTCATTGCCGAAAATTCGACGACCTATACGGTCTATGCTATTATTGATAAGAAATATGTCTCGGCTTCTGATGAAAAGCTTTATGTCCAAGACGATAAATTTGATGCTTTGGCTGACATATTGAATCAGCAGATTGGCATTGATAAAGACTATGTTGAAAAGCAACTGAATCAGAAAGATCTTACTCAGGTCTATTTTGGTTCCAAGGGAAGTAATCTTTCCTACAGTACTATGAAAGCTATCCAAGATGAGGCTAAAAAAGCAGGTATTAAAGGAATTGATTTTGATTCTAGTGCCAGTCGCCTTTACCCGAATGGAACTTTCGCTTCGGAGTTCATTGGAATTGCACAGGGCCATAATGGTAATAAAGGTGACGCGACCTTGGTAGGAACCACTGGTCTGGAAGCTTCGATGAATGATATTTTGTCAGGGACAGATGGCAAGGTTACCTATGAAAAGGACGAGAATGGTAATATCTTGTTTGGAACTGGTAAAAATGTTAAAAAGACAGTCGATGGGCGTGATGTTTATACAACGCTGGACGCTACCTTGCAAAACTATCTAGAAACCCAGATGAATACCTTTATGGATGAGGTTGGACATGCGACTGATGCCGGTGCGACTTTGGTCAATGCTGAGACTGGTGAGATCTTAGCGACTACTCAGCGCCCCACTTATAATGCAGATACTCTACAGGGAATGAGTAAAGATGAGGGGTATAATTGGCTTAACTTGCTCTATGGTACTAACTATGAGCCAGGCTCGACGATGAAGGTTATGCTATTGGCTTCGGCGCTCAATGAAGGAGCATTCAATCCTAATCAAACCTATTATAATGGTGATGGAATTACTATCGCTGATACAACTATTAATGACTGGGCTGTCAATAATGGAACATCAGCTGGTCAGACCATGACCTTAGCACAAGGCTTTTCTTACTCCTCTAACGTTGGTATGACAATTTTGGAGCAGCAATTAGGAAATTCAACCTGGGGAAGTTATCTTTCTAAGTTCCGTTTTGGTCTACCGACACGGTTTGGAATGGCTGATGAGGAGTCAGGTTCTGTTTCATTGAATAATGAGGTGACAGCAGCTATGTCGGCCTTTGGTCAAGGGGTTTCGGTAACTGAAACCCAGATGCTACGGGCTTTTTCGGCAGTGGCTAATGATGGGGTCATGTTAGAGCCGCGTTTTATCAGTCAAATTTATAATTCGGATAACAATACTAGTCGAGTTGGTTCAACTGAAGTTGTTGGGAATCCTGTATCCGCTGAGGCTGCTAGTCAAACACGTGATTATATGGTTAATGTTGGAACGGATCCAGACTATGGTACGCTTTATTCAGCTACAACTGGCGGACCGGTGATTAAGGTCGGTGATTATCCTGTAGCTGTGAAATCAGGTACCGCTCAATATGCTGCTGAAAACGGTGGTTATGAACAAGGGGAATTTAGTTATATTTACTCCGTTGTAGCCATGGTGCCATCGGATAATCCTAAATTTATCATGTATGTTACCCTGAAAAAGCCAGAAAGATTTAGCGCAGTTTACTGGGCAGATGTGGTGAATCCAGTATTAGAACAGGCCATGCTTATGCAGGACGAATTAGCTTCTCCATCAATGACTTCTCAAGCCCCTAAAGAAACGGGTTATAAAATTCCCAATTTCAACGGCAAAAATGCTGGTGATGCAGCAGTGACCCTGAGGCAGAACCTTGTCCATGTTGTGTCATTAGGAACGGGCAGCAAGGTCAAGAAGACCTCGGCAAGTACTGGCGCCAGCCTTGATGCCGGCAGTCAGGTGCTTATTTTGACTGATAAGATTAAGGAACTGCCCGATATGTATGGTTGGACTAAAGAAAATGTAAAAACCTTTGCCGACTGGATGGGGATCAAGGTGTCCTTTAAAGGCTCAGATTCGGGCACAGTGACTCAGCAGAACATTGATACTGGAACTAAGCTAAAAAAAGTTAAAAAATTAACCATTACACTAGGAGACTAATATGTTAACCATTTTATTAGCAGGCCTTATCGCTTTTGTCTTGACAGTGATTGCCATGCCCTTCTTTATTAAATTTTATCAAGCCAAGAAGATTGCCGGTCAGCAGATGCATGAGGATGTTAAGCAGCATTTAGCTAAGGCTGGAACCCCGACTATGGGTGGAACGGTTTTTATCGTGACAGCGACACTGGTCACCCTGTGTTTTTCAAGTATCAGTCCCTTTAAGGAAGCTCCCTTTGGGGCGACAGTTGGTATTCTATCAGTAGTTGTTATCTATGGTATTATCGGTTTTTTAGACGATTTTTTGAAGATCTTTAAAAAAATTAATGAGGGACTAACTCCTTGGCAAAAGATGGCCTTACAAATTATTGCTGGTTTGATTTTCTATTTCGTTCATGTCCGTCCGAGCGGTACGAATGCTATCAATATTTTTGGTTATCACCTCCATGTTGGTATCCTCTACTTAGCTTTTGTTCTCTTTTGGGTTGTTGGCTTCTCTAATGCAGTCAACCTCACTGACGGTATTGATGGTTTAGCTTCCGTATCGGTTGCTATCAGTTTAGCAGCGTATGGTGTAGTTGCTTATGTCCAAAGACAGCCGGATATTCTTCTCCTAATTGTGGTTATGATTGGAGCCTTAATTGGTTTCTTCGTTTTCAATCATAAGCCGGCCAAGGTCTTTATGGGAGATGTAGGCAGTTTGGCCCTCGGCGCTATGCTGGCATCTATTTCTATCGCTTTGCGTCAAGAGTGGACCCTGTTGTTGATCGGTTTTGTTTATGTATTTGAAACCGCCTCTGTGATGTTGCAAGTAGCTTATTTCAAATACACTAAGAAGAAATACGGTGAAGGCCGCCGAATTTTTCGTATGACTCCGTTCCATCATCATCTAGAGCTTGGCGGTCTTTCTGGCAAGTCAGGTCAGTGGAGTGAATGGAAGGTTGATGCCTTCTTATGGAGTGTTGGTGCCTGCTTCAGTCTAGCAGCCCTTTTGATCTGGCTGGTGATTAAATGATATCAGAGATTTGTTATATAACTGCAGTTTATTACTGGAGTGAGTTGCTGAGCTAAAATCAAATTTTTGTTTTAGATAGTATGAAATCCTTGCTTGCAATTATTGATTTCATGCTATTTTTTTGCTATGAATTTTATTTTTAAGATGGAGGATAGATAAAATATTACAAAAAAATGACAAAATTACAATTATATATTGAAAACGTTTTCCCTTATTGTTATAATAAACCTAGATATTGACCTAGAATACTAATGGAGGCATATCTTAGTAAGAAAGGAGATTAATCCATGAAAAGGAATTCAATTTGGAATGAAAGACAGCGCTTTTCCATTCGTAAATATTCCTTTGGTACGGCCTCGGTCCTAATCGGTATCAGTTTATTCTTCGGCGGCCAAGTACTGGCCGATGAACAAGCAGTGCCAGCGGGCCAGCCACAAGACCAAACGGTTCAAACGCTTGCTACTGATCAGCCGGTTCAAAATGGGAATAACGCACTCTCTCCGGAAGCAGTCGGTGGCACTGCAGTCCTTTCGGACAAGGCCCCTGTGTCTCAGCAAGCCGGTCAGGATTCAGCTCAGGCTACGGCAGAAACATCTGATGTGACCCCAACAGATGCTAGGACAAGTGCTGCTGTGGCTTCAGCTATGGTTGACACTGCTACTCAGACGGATGCCGCACTCGATAAAGTTGAAACACAATCGACGGTTCAAATGGTTAGTGTCACCCCTCAACAGAGTGAAAGTCCAGCACCGGCTCAAGCAAGTTCAGTAGTGAGTAGGGCATCTGTGGTAACAACGGTTCAAGCAGTTAGCAAGGATATCCCAAGTTCGGGTTATTATACCTATCCAGAGCGTACAGAAGTCAAGAATAGTCCGTCTGCCAGCGCACCCATCGCCTTTTACGCCAATGCCGGTGACCGTGTTTACTATGACCAAGTGCTCACTCAAGATGGCTATCAATGGCTGAGCTACAAGTCTTACAGCGGCATTCGCCGTTATGCCAATATTGCTAAGCTAGAGGTTAAGGAAGTTCCGGCACCTAAGACAGACAATCAGTCAGCAGGAGACAGCGAAACTACTTTTTCAACCCTGCAGCGCTACACCTTCGATCGGGAAGTCGCGGTTAAAAACGAAGCCAGGGCAGCCGCTAAGACAGAGTTCACCTTTACCAAAGGAGAAGGGGTTAACTATGATAAGGAACTCAAGGCCGATGGCTACAAGTGGATTTCCTATGTCTCCTACAGCGGTATCCGCCGCTATGTCATGCTGGACAAGCTGTCTAATTCTCAGCCATCAGAATCCAAACTGACCGGACAAATCAGTGTTGAGAACCAAACTAACCAAGGCTTTGATGTCAGGATTTCCAAAGTTTCAGACAGCAAGGGTATCCTAGCCGTCAAGGTGCCTATCTGGACGGATCAAAATGACCAAGATGATATCATCTGGTATGACGGTGTTAAACAGGGAGATGGCACTTACAAGGTAGCGGTCAAACTGTCCGACCATAAGAATGAAACCGGCATCTACAATATCCACCTGTATTATGTTGAAACTGACGGAGCTATGAAAGGAGTCGCTGCTCAACAACTCAAAGTGGCTGAACCCCAAGTTACCAGAACTGGTACTCTCTCCTTTAGTAACAAGGCTAACGGGGACTTCGATGTCATCGTTTCAAATGTTTTCGACAGCCAAGGGCTTAAGGCGATTAAGCTTCCCGTCTGGACAGATAGGAACGACCAAGATGATATCATCTGGTATGATGGCGTTAAACAAGCAGATGGGACCTACAAGATCACCGTCAGAGTGTCCGACCATAAAAATGAGACCGGGCTCTACAATATCCATCTCTATTACCTAGAAAATGATGGCAAGCTGGTCGGCATAACAGGTCAGCAACATCAGCCAGAAGCTAAGAATATGGACAAACAAGTGACTGGGACCCTTGCTATTCAAAATCAGACTCCCGATGGTTTTGATGTCCTGATTACCGATGTGTCGAACAGCAAGGGTATTTTAGCGGTCAAGGTTCCTGTTTGGACCAGTAATCGAGACCAGGATGATATTGTCTGGTATACAGCAGATAAACAGGCCGACAATAGTTATAAGGTGACTGTAAAATTGTCAGAACATCAGTATGAGACAGGTACCTATATGATTCATCTATACTATGTTGACAGTAATAATCAATTGGTCGGTGTCACCGGAACAACGTATGAGGTGCCAGCTAGTGAGAATAAGGAGCAGGTAATGGTAACCAGTACCTATAAGGGAACTGGAAATTACCTGATCACGGCTCACAATGTTCCCAGTGATGGTGATATACTAGTGGCTATTTGGTCGGATACCCATGATCAGGATGATATCATTTGGTATGAGATGAACCGTTCCAACCTAGAGGCTTCCTTGCAAGTCAATACTCAAAACCACAGTGGTACCGGCACCTATCATGCCCATGTTTATCAACGGCTTGGAGATAAGATGACTGTTTTGGTCGGTTATGATTTCCAAGTTGATAAGTCCAACTATGATACACCTTATTACAATCAAAGAGATGGCCGCTGGTCTGGTCTGAAATATGGCCGCGGTTATCTTGGCCCAACAGGCTGCGTTCCAACCGACTTAGCAATGGTCATCAGCTCACTCAAGGGCCAAGAGATTACCCCGAACCAAGTGGCTGACTACCTTTACAGCAGTACCAATGAATTCAACAAGAATTTTGACGGAACCAGTGGTCAGGGGATCCTACAAGCTGCTAGCCATTGGGGTCTGGTTGCGACACCTCTGGGAAGCTTAGGTCAGGTTCAAACAGCTCTATCGCAAGGCTATCATGTTCTGGCTGCTGTGCAGAGTAATGTCTTTGTCAGCAATGGTAGTCATGAGTTGGTCCTCAAGGGCTACAACAATGGCAGTACCCATGTATCTGATCCTTATACTTCTGGGCTTTCTGGTTGGTATTCAGTAAGTCAGCTTTGGAATGAACAAAGTCATGATCCGATTGATACTACTGGTATCGGTGCCCCGTTTATCAAGATTACAGATGCCTAGATTGTCAGGCTAAACGATATTCATCAACAGCAAAGAGCTTTGCTGCCCAGTCTTTTGAAAGATATCAGAAACAGGATTCTTTGCTAGTTGAGAGATAAGAAATGCTCGTCTTGTGAAAAAGATACGAGCATTTTTATTAGAAAAGAAGATGCAAAAAATTATTAGGAAAATATGGAGGCGAAGATGTGGTCTGAGCTGGGAGTCTATCTATATTCAGGTTCTTATGCTGAGTTCAATAAATCTTACACACCTGCCTTGTGATAGGAATATGCTATGACTAAAGCAATTAAAAGAGGAATCTCATCCTATAATATTATGTTAGGAGTGATAGGTAACTTTGATGGACAGACGAAGTACTAGAGTTTGAACAGAATTTTAATGGTGATGTTATACATAAATTTTCCAGTCTTATCATCCTAAATCATTCAAATATGGAGTAATAAAGAATTTTAAATTTCTCTTTGGTAGAAAGTAATTACTTCAAAATAAATTCACTCAATTATATTATGAGCTATATTCTAGATACTTTGTTACAGTACTTAGGCTTTTCTTCTGGTATAATGGGTTAAGCAAATAAGCAAAAGTAAGGTATAAAAAAGCTCGGGCAGAGTTAATGAGGTAAACATGAGTTTTAAAGATTATAATTTCAAGTCCTACATCAATCAGGCTTTGGAAGAAATAGGATTCAAAGAGCCGACAGAGGTTCAAACCAAGTTGATTCCTGTAGTTCGTTCGGGTCGGGATTTGGTCGGTGAATCAAAGACAGGGTCCGGAAAGACCCATACTTTTCTCCTGCCGATTTTTGACAAATTGGAAGAGACTGCCAGTAACGTTCAAGCAGTGATTACAGCGCCTAGTCGAGAGCTAGCAACTCAGATTTATGAAGCAGCTAAGCAGCTTGCTCAAGCGGCTCAACAAGATATTCGTCTGGCTAATTATGTGGGTGGTACAGATAAACTGCGCCAGATTGATAGGTTGACGACAGTTCAACCCCATATCGTAATCGGGACTCCAGGACGGATCTATGATCTGATTAAATCTGGACATTTGGATGTTCATAGAACTAAGACTTTTGTCGTTGATGAGGCTGATATGACTATGGATTTGGGCTTTTTGGATACGGTTGATAAGATTGCTGCCAGTCTGTCAAAGGATGTCCAATTTCTTGTCTTTTCGGCAACGATTCCGCAAAAATTACAGCCTTTTCTAAAGAAATATTTGGCTAACCCTGTTATTGAAAAAATCAAAAGCCAAACGGTTATCGCTGACAGTATTGAGAATTGGCTAATTTCTACTAAGGGGCGTGATAGGAATAGCCAAGTTTTGGCTGTCCTGAATGCCATTCGTCCCTACTTAGCTATGATCTTTGTCAATACGAAAGAACGTGCGGATGAACTTCATGCCTATCTAGTTGCGAACGGTCTGAAAGTGGCTAAAATTCATGGCGGTATCCCACCAAGAGAACGCAAGCGTATTATGAATCAAGTTAGGCGATTGGAATATGAATATATCGTTGCAACGGATTTAGCGGCTCGCGGCATTGATATTGAGGGGGTCAGCCATGTTATCAATGATGCTATACCGCAAGACTTATCTTTCTTTGTTCACCGGGTGGGCCGAACTGGTCGCAACGGTCTATCTGGAACAGCTATAACTCTCTATCAGCCTAGTGACGATTCGGACATAAGAGAATTGGAAAAGACAGGAATTGTTTTTCTACCGAAGGTGCTTAAAAATGGTGAATTTCAGGATACTTATGATCGTGACCGCCGTGTCAACCGCGAGAAGGGCTATCAAAAACTTGATACAGAGATGATTGGCCTGGTTAAGAAGAAGAAAAAGAAAGTTAAGCCAGGCTATAAGAAAAAAATTCAGTGGAAGGTTGATGAAAAGCGTAAACGCGAGCGCCGAGCAGCCGCAAGGGCTAAGGGACGTGCCCATCGCAAGGCTAAGAAGCAAGATTTTTAGTGAAAGGGTCAGAAAAAAGTGGTCGCTTTTTCTGATGATATGCCCTGCCTATCACCCGATAAAAATTTGCTATTATTCAAATAGTTGCTGGAATGGTAGACTGGTATTATATTAATAATGAGACGGGGAAACATTCTATGAAGTTTAAAAAAATATTGCTAGCCAGTCTGATTGTGGGAGCTAGTGTTCTGACGTTAGCAGCTTGCTCATCATCTAAGTCAAGCTCCACTAAGCAGGATATTATTGTGGCGACCGATTCGGATACAGCGCCTTTTACCTTTACTGGGGATGATAATAAGCAGACAGGCTACGATATTGAAGTTTTACAGACTGTCTTCAAGAATTCGGATAAATACAATTTAAAATTTGAAACGACTGAGTTTGATTCTATTTTACCGGGAATTGATTCGGATCGCTATCAAATTGCGGCTAATGACTTCAATTATAATGAGGATCGTGCTAAAAAGTATCATTTTTCTGATCCTGTCTCTGTCTCTAACTATGCGATTGTTACAAAATCTGGAACTAAATATGACCGGTTGGATCAGCTATCTGGAAAATCAACAGAAGCTCTAGCTGGTTCTAATTATGCTCAAACCCTAGAAGATTGGAATAAGAAGAATCCTGACAAGGAGCCGATCACCATTAATTATGTTTCGGGTCAAACCGGGTTTACATCACGTTTGCAGGATTTGGATCAAGGCAAGATTGATTTTATTTTCTATGATCAGATTTCTTCCTCCTATGCTGCTAAGGATCAGGGGTACGATTTTGAGGTGACTTCTTTGAAAGATAAGGTTGGCTCCAGCAAAGATGGTTTGGAATACTTCCTGTTTGCTAAGACTGATCAGGGTAAGGAGCTGCAATCATTTGTGAACAAGCGCCTGAAGGAACTTCAAAAAGATGGAACCCTAGTTAAGCTTAGTAAGAAATATTTTGGCGGAGATTATGTTTCTAGCCTGAAATGATAAAGATTACAGTTGAGGTGATCTTTAATGAAGTAGAAGATTTAGAGTAAGAGGCTGGGCAAAACTCGTCCAGTCTCCCTGTTTTTAAATAAAGTCTTAAGACAGTAATTGATAGCGACCAACCTCGCTGCCTTGATCAACAAGGTTCAACTGTCTACTAAACAGTTGAGCTCCCTTTATGCAAGGTTAAAGTCAGGAGGCTTGAAACAAGGAAACGAGCAGCTAACTGTGCTGGGCTCAGCCAGTCGAGGTCTGCTGTTTGAGATGCGAGCCCTAAAACAAGAAGGTAAGCAGTCAGTTTGGAGAGAGGCTAGACGTTTCTGGTCGCCGCCCAGAAACTAGGGAGTGGAGAGAACCAGAATTAACAGTTTTTGAGTTCCTTTCCACTCTTTTTCTTGAGTTTTTAAAATTAACTATTTTACATAAGCCGGTTCGGGTGGTAAAATGGGAAAATAATTACTATTTTCTGTGAAAATCAAAATGATCCCCACTAATGGAAATGATTATTTATAGTCAAGATAATTCTAATTTTCTTATTTTCCATTCCGATAGATAGGACACATTGATACTATAAGATCTTTTAAGTTAGGAGAATAATAGGAGTAAATATGGTAGAAAAAAATACAAAACCACAGGAAGTGGCTGAGACTAAGAAAGAGGTTCAAGCTTTCTTTAAAACAGCAAAGGGGAAGATGCTAGGCTTCTTTGTACTCGTTTTCCTAGTGATTCTAGTGCTGACTCAGATTTGGCGTTTTTTACTAGATTCGGGGGTCTATGATAAATTTGTTAAGTCGCTTCCTGATGGTATGCTTTTCAGTGTGCGTTCAGTTTTTAGCGCGATTCCTGATATTTTAAAGCATATGCCGATGACATTAGGCCTAACATTCTGGGGTTCTGTTTTTGGCCTCGCTTTAGCGCTCTTATTTGCCGTTGTAAAAATCAACCGTATACCGGTCATTTATCAGATTCAGGCCTTCTTTGTAAGCTTTTTACGGGGAACCCCTATTTTGGTTCAGCTGATGCTGACCTACTATGGTATTCCGCTTTTGCTGCGTTATCTCAAGATGGAATACCATCTTAATTGGAATGTCAATGATGTACCGCCAATCATTTTTGCGGTTGTAGCTTTTGCCTTCAATGAGGCAGCTTACACCAGTGAAACTATCCGGGCGGCTATTCAGGCAGTTGATTCTGGAGAAATTGAAGCAGCTAAAAGCTTGGGAATGACTAATCTGCAAATCTACCGCCGGGTAATTATTCCTAATGCGGCCGTTATTGCGACACCAACGCTGATCAATACCTTGATTAGTCTGACTAAGGGAACATCTTTGGCTTTCAGTGCAGGTATTATTGAAATGTTTGCTCAGGCTAAGATTATTGGCGGCCGTGACTACCGTTATTTTGAGCGTTATATTTCTGTAGCAATTATTTATTGGATTGTCAGTATTGTGATTGAAAATATTGGCCGTTACATTGAAAAGAGTATGGAGATTAAGTCGCCGGATAAACTTGCTGATAAGGAAGGGGAACTGCGCTAATGATTAAGATTACTAACTTGAGTAAAGAATTTTCGGGCCAAAAAGTTCTGGACGGTCTCAATTTGGAGATTCAAAAAGGCGATGTTATTGCCCTCGTTGGTGCTTCTGGTGCTGGGAAGTCTACTTTTCTGCGCAGTATGAACTACCTAGAAGAAGCAGATTCTGGAACTATTGAAATCGATGATTTTAAGGTCAATTTCGAGACCATCACCAAAGAAGAAATTTTAACGCTGCGGCGGAAATTAGCTATGGTCTTTCAACAGTTCAATCTTTTTGAGCGTCGGACAGCTTTGGACAATGTCAAAGAAGGGCTGAAAATTGTTAAAAAAATGCCGGATAGTGAAGCAACAGCTCTAGCTAAGGAGGAACTGCGTAAGGTTGGCTTGTCTGATCGTGAAAATCACTATCCGCGACATCTTTCAGGCGGACAAAAACAGCGGGTTGCTCTTGCACGGGCTTTGGCTATGAAACCGGATGTACTCTTGCTTGATGAACCAACTTCAGCTCTGGATCCTGAGTTGGTTGGCGAAGTAGAAAAATCTATTGCTGATGCGGCTAAATCTGGTCAAACCATGGTGCTGGTCAGTCATGATATGAATTTTGTTGCTCAGGTTGCTGACAGGGTTCTTTTCCTTGAAAAAGGCCATATCCTGGAGCAGGGAACACCTGATCAGCTTTTCAATCATCCTAAAGAGGAGCGGACCAAGGAATTTTTTGCTAGTTACAAAAAATCTTATGTTTGATATAATATGATTACCTTTGGGTGGGCTGCAATATTATGTACTGCCCTCTGGTGATGGATAACTTATTGGTGGTGTATCGCAGTACACCTTTATTATTAAGGAATAAAGCAGAGGCTGGAAGTGTGCCAGTCTCTTATTTTGGGTAAAAGGAAAGCACGCTTATTATGCTAACAGACATTTTTAAATTTTATCTACAGGGGCTTTTATTGGCTGTTGTGTTCGTTATTATTGCTGTTATTTATTGGTTAAGTTACCGAGCACTTAAGCTTAAGGATAAGACTATCAGGGAGCGTCAGAACGCCCTTTATGATGGGATAATGATGGCCTTGGTCTCTATCCCAATTTTGTCTTTTGCTTTTATGGCGATTATTCTCATGATTAAGTCGTCATAATTGACCATTGTTGACTTTTAGAGTAAACTAGGAGCACATACTGAAGTGAGGGGAGTAAAAACTATGTATGATACATTGATTATTGGCTCTGGTCCAGCAGGGATGACAGCGGCTCTTTATGCAGGACGCAGCAATTTAAAGGTTGGTGTTATTGAACAAGGGGCCCCAGGCGGTCAGATGAATAATACTTCAGATATAGAGAACTATCCAGGATTTGAAACTATTTCAGGTCCGGATTTGTCAATGAAGATGTATGAACCACTGGAGAAGTTCGGTGTTGAAAACATTTATGGTATTGTTGACAAGATTGAAGACCATGGTAATTTTAAACGCGTATTGACCAGTGATGACCATTTTGATGCTAAGACGATCATTCTAGCTACCGGTGCTAAGCACCGCCTGATTGGTGTCAAGGGTGAGCGGGAATTTAATAGCCGGGGTGTTTCTTACTGTGCGGTTTGTGACGGTGCTTTTTTCCGCGGTCAGGATCTCTTAGTTGTTGGCGGCGGCGATTCTGCTGTTGAAGAAGGACTTTATTTGACACAGTTTGCTAACAAGGTGACTATTGTGCATCGTCGCGATGAGCTGCGGGCACAAAAGATTTTGCAGGACCGTGCCTTTGCCAATGATAAGATTGATTTTATCTGGGATTCTGTTGTCGAAGAGATCAAGGGTGATGACGTCAAGGTCCGTTCGGTTGATATCAAAAATGTAAAGACCGGCCAAGTAACGAATCATGATTTTGGTGGCGTCTTTGTCTATGTTGGCCTTGATCCTGTTTCTAGTATGGCTGCTGATTTGGGAGTCACTGATGAAGCAGGCTGGGTGATCACCGATACAGATATGAAGACGAGTGTTGACGGTGTATTTGCTATCGGAGATGTCCGCCAGAAAGACTTACGCCAAATTACGACTTCCGTTGGAGATGGTGCGGTTGCTGGCCAGGAAGTCTATAAATATCTCACTGAACATGCTTAGTGATCTTTTAAATCGAAGTTGGGAGGAAATCCCAACTTTTTAAATTATGTTATAATAGTCACAACTTTATACGCTTTTAGCATCAGAAGGAGACCTTCATGTACCAAGATGACAGTTTAACATTACATACAGATTTATACCAAATCAATATGATGCAGGTTTATTTTGAACAGGGCATTCATAATAAAAGAGCCGTGTTTGAGGTTTTTTTCCGCAAGGAGCCTTTTGCGAATGGCTATGCAATTTTTGCAGGTTTAGAAAGAATTATTCAATACCTAGAGCAGCTGCATTTTTCGGAGACAGATTTAGCCTATTTAAAAGATTTGGGTTATCCAGCAGATTTTTTAGCCTATCTAAAAAATCTGGAAATGACTTTAACCGTTAAGTCAGCAAGAGAAGGAGATTTAGTTTTTGCTAATGAGCCCATTGTTCAAATCGAAGGCCCTCTGGCTCAGTGTCAGTTAGTTGAAACAGCCATTTTAAATATTGTCAATTATCAAACATTGATTGCAACCAAGGCAGCTCGTATTCGTTCAGTTATTGAAGATGAGCCTCTCTTAGAGTTTGGGACACGCCGAGCTCAAGAAATGGATGCTGCCATCTGGGGAACACGAGCAGCAGTCATCGGTGGCGCTAATGCCACTTCTAATGTACGGGCGGGTAAAATGTTTGGCATTCCCGTCTCTGGCACCCATGCCCACGCTCTCGTACAGACTTATGGCAATGACTACGATGCTTTTATGGCTTATGCTAAAACCCACAGGGACTGTGTTTTTCTTGTTGACACCTATGATACTCTTCGCTTAGGGGTTCCGGCTGCTATCCGTGTTGCCAAAGAATTGGGGAATAAGATTAATTTTCTGGGTGTGCGTTTAGATTCAGGGGACTTAGCTTATCTATCTAAGAAAGTTCGTAAGCAACTAGATGAGGCTGGATTTACGGATGCCCATATTTACGCTTCTAATGATTTGGATGAAAATACCATTTTAAACCTTAAGATGCAAAAGGCTAAGATTGATGTCTGGGGCGTTGGCACAAAGCTCATTACAGCTTATGATCAGCCAGCTCTTGGTGCAGTTTATAAAATTGTTGCCCTAGAAGATGATAGAGGCGTAATGCAAAACACGATCAAACTCTCCAACAATGCTGAGAAAGTTTCCACACCCGGCAAGAAGCAGGTGTGGCGTATTACGAGTCGTGAAAAAGGCAAGTCGGAAGGGGATTACATCACCTATTATGATGTCGACGTCAATGAAGTAGAAGAGCTGCATATGTTCCACCCGACTTACACCTATATCAATAAAACAGTGAAAAATTTTGGTGCTGTTCCCCTTTTGGTTGATATTTTTGAGCAAGGGCGCTTGGTCTATAAGCAGCCGACTCTTGAGGAGATAAAGGCTTATGCCAAGGCAGAATTGGATGATCTCTGGGATGAATATAAACGAGTTCTCAATCCGCAGGATTATCCAGTTGATTTAGCACCAGATGTTTGGCAGGATAAGATGGATTTAATCGATCAGCTGCGTGATAAAGCTAAACAAACTGAGAATTTCTAAGGAGGAGAGTATGACCTTACAAGATACCATTATTCAAGAATTAGGAGTAAAACCGGTTATTCATGCTCAAGAAGAGATTCGCCGTTCTATTGACTTTCTCAAAGATTATATGAAAAAACACCCCTTCTTGAAATCATACGTATTAGGAATTTCAGGAGGCCAGGATTCAACCCTAGCAGGCCGCTTGGCTCAACTGGCCCTTGAGGAATTACGTGAAGAGACAGGTAAGGATTATCGCTTTATCGCCATCCGTCTTCCCTATGGTATTCAAACTGATGAGGCAGATGCCCAGCTTGCCTTGGAATTTATTCAGCCTGATCTTTCGCTTTCTATCAATATTAAGAAAGCTGTTGATGGGCAGGTTGCTGAATTAGCCAAGGCAGGTGTAAATGTATCAGATTTCAATAAAGGGAATATTAAGGCTCGGCAACGCATGATTACTCAGTATGCTGTTGCGGGTGAAAATGATGGGGCAGTTATTGGAACAGACCACGCTGCCGAGAATGTCACAGGATTTTTTACTAAATTTGGCGATGGTGGAGCTGATATTTTACCGCTCTATCGTCTGAATAAACGTCAAGGTAAACAGCTGCTGGCGGAGCTAGGGGCAAATAAGGCTCTCTACGAAAAAGTACCGACAGCTGATCTAGAGGAAGATAAACCGGGGATTGCTGATGAGCTTGCCTTAGGTGTCACCTATCAGGATATAGACGATTATTTGGAAGGTAAGAACGTCGGTCCCCAAGCTCAGCAAACGATTGAGAATTGGTGGAAGAAGGGCCAGCATAAACGCCATCTGCCTATTACAGTTTTTGACGACTTTTGGAAATAAAAAGGTCCAGTGGACCTTTTTATCCCGAGCCCAAAAATCAAAAAGCGAGGCTGGTCCAGTGATTATCGGTTTTCCATTTTTTAAATTTTAGAGTGGGACTCAATCAGTAAATCGTGATAAAATCATGATTTTGATTTTCGTCACTCTCTTATTTTAAGGCTCAGGTCTCTTCCGCTTTCCTGTTTTTAGGTGGCAGGCTTTGGCAGTCTATTCCCAGACTGCGGAGCATTTTGACACTTGTTTTACAAGCTTTATTTCTCAATTAAAAAGGTCTGGGGAGAGACCGTTTCAGATTACCACCTTAAAATCAGGGAGTGGTGAGAACCAAAATTTTCAAGTTTTGAGTTCTTTCCCACTCCCATTCGAATATCCTTAGGCTATTTTTGGATTTATTTTAGTAAATTTGGTTCTTGCTTCTTCCTTTGTTACATGGTATACTAATAGTAAGTTAAAAAACTAATTTTTTTTGATAAAGCAATGCTGATCAGCTCAACTTGCTAGAGACAGAACTGATGAGCCGAATGTGTTTGTATTGGAGGATGAGATGTTTTCGGCAGAAAAATTAAAGAAACGTCGTCAGAAATTGGGTCTATCTCAGGCTGATCTCGCTCGTCAGCTAGGAATTTCCAGACCATCGTATTTTAACTGGGAAAATGGTCACACTAGACCTAATCAAAAAAATTGGGATAAACTCAGTCAGATTTTACAAGTAAGTCCATCCTACTTTTTATCTGAGCATGAGATAGTTGAGACCTATGTTCAGCTTAACCAGACGAATAAGAAAAAAACTTTAGATTTTGCCAATCACCTTTTAATCAGTCAAGGTAAAATGATATCGGAAGCTGGTAAGCAGCTATATCCTTACAAAGTTTATGAACGGCTATCTGCTGGTACTGGCTATACTTATTTTAATGATGGCAATTATGATGAAGTTTTTTACGATGAGGAATTAGACCATGATTTTGCTTCTTGGGTTTTTGGAAATTCTATGGAACCTACCTATCTCAATGGTGAAGTTGTATTGATTAAACAAACAGGATTTGATTATGACGGAGCTGTTTATGCGGTGGATTGGGACGGTCAAACCTATATCAAACGAGTCTATCGTGAAGAAGGTGGTCTACGTTTAGTATCGATTAACCAGCAGTATGCCGACAAGTTTGCTCCTTATGATGAGGAACCGCGGATCGTAGGAAAGATCGTAGGCAATTTTATGCCAATAGAAGCTCAAGGATAGTTAGGGTTTGAAGCAGGCCGCTAGAATTTATGAAGAAAACAAATACCTAGCCAAGCCCAAACTTGCTGGGGAGAGAGCTATTATGATTAATCCTAAGCGAGCAGAAGCTTGGAACTAATTAGCTCGGATTCATCGTCAGGCAGGCCAAGTTTATCAAGCCTCTGCTTGTGACTATATGGTCAAGGATTTGGAAGCCTATCCCAATTTTCTTTTTGTCTGCCAACCTACTTATGATTTTTGAATTTCTTGTGAGCTCTTAGAGTCTGGTATTGAGCTTAGTTGTATGGTTGAAGCTTGCCAGAGTTTTCTCAGTTAATTTTAAGGAGATAAAAGAAACTTACCAAAACTATCTTTCTGATTTCATGCTTTATCTATGTCAGGAAGGTACCTAAAGACTAGAAGAAGACGGATTAATTTAGAATTTATAGAAAAAAGACTCTCTTACCTTATAGTGCGGGAGTCCTTCTTTTTTATTATACTTAAATTGTCAAATTAAGTTGGACAGTTTCACCTGACTCAGAAAAACATGACAAGGGGTTTGATAATTTAGAGATTTTCTAGGAATCTTGTTTCTCCTATCAGCTATAGCTGATAAAATGGTTTGTGATATACCGTTGAAATCCATTTGCTTAGGTAGTCCGTGTCTTCTTAAAAGACCGTTAGAATGCTCATTAAGGCCTCGTTGCCCAGGACAACCAGGATCCGCAAAGAAGATATCAATATCATGTTGATTTGAAATGGATTTCCAGTTAGAAAATTCTTTTCCACAGTCAAATGTGATGGACCTGAACAGATGTTTGGGAAATCGGGAGAGCCAGCGATTGATTGAGCATTCAATATCACTAGCCTTTCTTCCTGCGGTTTGAAGCGTGATAATAGCTTTGGATTGTTTCTCAACTAGAGTAATCACCGCACTCTTGTGATTCTTACCAACGATGGTATCACCCTCAAGATGACCAAACTCAGTGTCAAAGTCTGGATAAACTGTCGACCTTTCACGGATGTCTCTACGAAAGGCTTGCTTCCCTCGTGTTTCTTTTTTCCCATTGGGTTTGCGTTTTCCCTTCCAAGGGAGCTCTTGTTTGTCAAAGATCCCTCGATCAGCTAAACGATAGAGAGTCCGCATCGAACAAGCAATAACATCAGCGTAAACGCCCTTGATGACATCTAAGCTCCAATCACGTTTCAGATGATCATCAATGAGCTTTTTCTCAGGCTTTGATAATTGTGTTTGTCGACGGCCACAGCGCTTTTTATTCGTTTTGTACTGTTCATAGTATTCATAGGCTGAGTAACCTTCTTTTAGAAAGTGGATGACCTTGTAAATGGTTTGCTTAGATCTCCCTAGAGATTTTGCAATATCACCAACTTTCTTGTTTTCTTGGTAGTAAGCCTCTATCATTACGAGTTCGTTTGTGGTAAGATGGGTGTAGGTCATTTATGGTAGTTCCTCTCAGACAAATGTGGTGTTTATCTGAGCCTAACATAAATGGCTTTTTTCTGTCTAGCTTAATTTTACAAATTGGGATATTTATAACTATTGGATCGCGAGAGGGTTTATTAACTGACTGGCATGATAAGCTGGGATTTCTCTAAATCAAGGTTTAGGGAATAATCACTGTTATCGCGCAGGGTATGTTCAAAATCAGTTGTATAGAGAATGAGGCGGAGGGTGTCTCCTTTGGATAATTGATAGATGCTAGGCTGTAAGTCCAATATTAGAGTCATCCATTGATCCGGCTCAATATCCTGTACCCTCAAAAGACTGCTTCTATTTTGGAGATTGATACTGGCTTTACTAATCACTCTGTAGGGTGTTTCAGCAAAGGGCAGTTCCATACAGTGTTCTCTAGCATAAAGGCGACCGTTATCAATACCTCGGGCTTCTTTAACAGCTGGGACATCCTTATGGCGTTTTTTCTTGCCGTAATCCAATAATTGAGCGGACAAGAGTCCCTTGTTTGCAGAGGATTTAATCCTAAGTTTTAAGCGTGGTCGACCATTCATCAGTAAGTCTTTCGTCAGGTTCAAATCAACTGTCACTTGCTGGGCTTTATTGTTAAAAAGCTGAGTCTTGAAATGATTAAAGTCTTTGCAATAGCTATCAAAAACCTCTTGTTGGTAATGATTTTGAATGATAGGCACATTATTCCCTAAGTTGAAAGTCTGCTGATATTGGCTATCGAATTGCTCCAGAATTTGCCAACTTTGTTCCTGGTGGTTATCCTGCCAGATAAGCTCAGGTAGTTCAAATTGGTTATCTACCCCCAGCAGTTTTTTGGTTAAGAGGGCATTCATACATTCTCGAAAATCAATAGACTGCCAATTGTTCATATAAACATGCATACCATTGTGGAAAAAGAGATGCTTTTTAACATGACTGGGCAAAGCTCTGAAAAATTGGTAGGTATGTATGGGTTTGACATTCCAATCCTGACTGCCGTGGGTCATAACGATTTCAGCTTTGATCTTATCGGTATGAATAAGGTAGTTACGATCGTGCCAGTATTGGTTGTAATTCCCGCTATCGCGCTCAAGTGCCTGGCTTTGCTGTTTGAGAAAGCCTTGATAGTTGTTATTGCTGCGTAAATATTCTCCGGCTAGAAGATTTCTGGAGTAGGTGTATTCTGTCAAAACGTCTAAATCTTCCCCAGGATAGCCGCCAGGACTGGACACTAAGCCATTTTCACGATAGTAGTCATACCAAGAGGAAATTCCCGCCTCAGCAATGATAACTTCTAAGCCATCTACTCCTGTAGTTGCTAGAGCATTTGACATGGTTCCCAGATAAGAGAGTCCGGTTGTGACCACCTTGCCTGAGGCCCAGTCTGCTTTTACTTGGAGTTGCCGCTTGTGGGTGGTAAACGCATTAGCACGACCATTGAGCCAGTCAATAACCGCTCGAAAAGCGTTAACTTGCTGATAGTCCCCGCTGGTCATAAATCCTTGGGAGGCTAAGGTACCTATCCCAGATACATAAATATTAGCGAATCCGCGGGCAAGGAGATAATCATTAAGCGAATAATTGGCGATATGTGTAAAGGTCTCTTGCGCTGGGCTCGTTGGTTTCTGGGAGAGTCGATAGTTAGGAGAAGGGATAGGTTTATCGACAAGTGTGATAGTTTCAGCTTTTTTGGGCTTGAGCTTTTCTTCCATTTGGTGTATCTTTTTATCATTAGCAGCAGGATTGGTACCTTGGTGGTAGGGACTGGCTGTCATGCTTGCTGGTAAGAGCTGGTTGGATTCTGGACGCATGATATGGACACGAATAAGATCGTTTTGGCCATCGTGGTCACTATCAACTGCTGTTTCGACATAGACAACTTCACGGATAATACGGTTAGTATCAAAAGTAGCCAAACTTTTTCCATTGAAAAAATGATAGTGATTGTCTGTGGGAATCAGCCCCTGACTGACCAATTTATCAATGAGGGTCATGCCGGTCTTCTGTCGTGTTGCTAGCAGCTGATGTAGAGTCTTGGGAAACTGTTCAGCTTGGTAAAGCACAGGAAAGTGAAGTTCAGTCAGAAAGGATTCTATATTTTTAAAATCAACATGAGGAATAAAATCTAGCAACTGTAGGGCTACGATATTAAAAATTTCTTCAGTGAGCGGCTGTCCCGATTGGAAAAAGGTCCATAAGTCCGTATCAAAATCGGCAATGAGATTAGAGATAGGAAAGTCTTTATCATGATATTGAAAAAAATACCTTTCAAGAAAATTTTTTAAATTATGCTTAGTAGAGTAATTTCGATCAATATCAAAACCCAAAGCCCGCAGTTCTGTCTCTGCTTGATCCAGCGAACTAGGGATGTAACTAAATTGGTTGTATCGCATAGTATTTCCTTCTTTTCCTTGCTAGTAAGCGTTTTAATTTCGTTAACATCTTTACTTTATCTATTATACTTGATAAAATGGTAACTGTCTAAAACTTGTAAGTAGAAGGGAAAGCTAGACAAATGAATGAATTTTTTAAAGAGGCCCTGACGCATGAATGGCTGCTTAAGTATGGAACAGAGGTCATTGCAACGGCGCTGATGGTTTTAATTGGTAATGGTTCTGTAGCTAATGTTGAATTAAAAGGCACTAAAGGAAACAAATCTGGCTGGTTGGTAATAGGGTTTGGGTATGGCTTTGCCGTAATGCTTCCAGCTCTTATGTTTGGTACAGTTTCAGGAAATCATATTAACCCAGCTTTTACACTGGGATTAGCTGTATCTGGCTTGTTCAAATGGACTTATGTACCAGGGTATTTGATTGCTCAGTTCTTAGGTGCTATGCTTGGGCAAGGCTTGCTTGTTCTTGGTCATGCAGCTTACTATCAAAAGACAGAGGATCCAAACGCTATCCTAGGTTCTTTCTCGACAATTTCAGCTTTGGATGATGGTACAGAAGAGTCTCGACGTCCATCTACGATCAATGGCTTTATTAACGAATTTATTGGAACCTTTGTTCTAATTTTTGGGGCGCTTGCCTTGACAAAAAATTATTTTGGTACAGATATTCTTAAGCAAGCCGCTGAGCAAACTGGGATGACAGTAGAAGTGCTATCCCAACAAAGTCCTCAAATTCCATTGTTAACTAGTGGTTCTCTTGCTGTTGCGCATTTAGGACTAGGGTTCCTTGTGGCAGCATTGGTTATTTCTCTCGGTGGTCCGACTGGTCCAGCTCTTAACCCTGCTCGTGACCTAGGTCCTCGATTGCTTCACCATCTTCTTCCAGAAACGGTTCTTGGAGAAAACAAGGGAGATTCAAAATGGTGGTATGCTTGGGTACCGGTTGTAGCTCCAATTCTAGCAGGTATTATCGCCGCTGCAGCCTTCAAAGCCTTGTATCTGTGATAGATGAAAAAAACGCTCCAGTGGAGCGTTTTTTCACGAGCTTAGGAATGAGAAAGCGAGTCAGCTCCAGTGGAGCGTTTTTTCACGAGCTTAGAAATGAGAGAGCGAGTCAGATTCGGCGGAGGAGTTTTCATGACTTCAAAATCAAGTAGGCAACTCTGCCTGTATTTATATTAAAAAATATCTAGAAATGCCTGGCGTCTGAGGTAGCTTATCTTTATAATTTATCAAAAAAATCTAGCTTTAAGCTAGATTTTTTTGATAAGGGACGAGCGGATAAGCATAATACCAGTAAAGATAACGATACCCACGACCAATGTTTTGAGAGTATTGAGATCGATGCTCGTCAAAAATCTAACAGCAATCAGCACTCCAATGATACCTCCAAGAACAAGACCAGCATAGCCGGTCCAATTAACACGGTCGGCCTTGATAAATTGTGTACTGGAAGCTGTCATAATCATGGCCGCATCCAGCATCATAACCGGCATAGCAATGGTTGGGCTGAGTCCCATAAGTGAGAAGAAGATGAGCTCAGGTGCGTAGTTGCCTAATCCCATTGTCATGAGGATTCCAATGATAAAATTGAATATTACCCCGACGATGAGCCAGATACCGTGCAGACCATGGATGCTATTGGACAGGTTATTTCCAGGGTTAGTAAGCATGCGGTAGAGCATGATTAAGGCTGCAACAATCAACAGACTACCTAGAATCAGTTGGACTAATTTTTCATTCCAATTTTTGGTGATTCGTGTTCCATAGAGGGCGCCAAAGAAGGAAGCTGCTGCCATGAGAACCAGGGTCAAAGGCTCAACTTTAACAACCAGAATAAAGCAAAGAGCTTGCACCATAACTGGAATAACATGGGCTGTATTCATAGTACCCGGCAACTTGCTATCATCATCATTAAGTTTAGTAATTTTAAAGAGGGTTGTCGTCGTCGCAAAAGATCCAATTCCTAAGGTATCTAGCATATCTGTGATGAGGCCAATCCAAAAACCCGTGAAGAAGCGTTTAAAAATATCAATTTTTTTATGGCGAATGTGAAGAAAAAGTTCGATGATAATCGCCAACATAGCTATTACCAAAGTTGCTTGGATAACATGTAAGATAATATTTTCGTTCATATAGCTAGTTTACAGAAAAAAAACATAATAGTAAATAGTTTTTGCTTAGGGCGCATAATTATTTGTCAAATGGATAGTTTTTGACTAAAATGGAGGAGATCGGGTTGAGAAATCACGATTTAGAAATACAATTGCATTGGCCTTAATCAAGTAGCCAAAATGGTTAAGTCCAGCACGTTTTAGCTTGAGCAGCGGTGCTTTTCTAAAATGATAGCTACTTTTTAAGAGTTTTGAACTTTGTATAAGGAGAGTATTATGACAATATTTGATGGTATTAGTTTATCAGCACCTGTTCTGCGGGTGAATAATCGCGAACGTAATATAGAGTTTTATTGTAAGACGCTGGGATTTAAGGTTTTAAAGGAAGAAAACACCGAGGTTTTTTTCGGTGGTCATGCTAAGAAAATTAATCGTTTTCGGATTGAGGAGTCACCATCGATGCGTGTTCGTGCGGTAGAAGGGCCAAAAAAGCTCCATCGTCTTTATATAAAAGCAACAGTGGCAGGGGAGATCGAGGCTCTTTTAGCAAAAGGCGCCTCTTATCAACACCTTTATAAAGGCGACAATGGCTATGCTTTTGAAGCTCTGTCGCCAGAAGGAGATACTATCTTGCTACATGCGGAAGACGATGTGTCTAGTCTGAAAGATATCTCTAATCAGAAGTGGTCTTTCCAAACTATAGAAAATTTTCAGGGTCTATCTGACTATCAAGTGGATAAGCTTATTTTAAATGTTCCTGATTTACAGCAATCGAATCATTTTTATCAGTATTTTGCTGGCTTATCTTTTCTGCCGGATTTACGTTTAACTCAAGGATCCGATTTACAGGCTGAACCTAATAGCACTTGGGATCTTGAGTTTCTTGAATATCATGTTCCAGACGACTATGATCTATCAATGCTGAAATCTCATCTTGAAACTTTAGGGCTGGATGTTTACTTGGATAGGGCTCAGACTGTGCTTGTTCTTTCAGATCCTAGCCGTGTAGAAATTTGGTTCAGTAAATGAAAGTTATTTTAGATAAAATTAGGGCCCAGATTGAGGCTGGTATTTATCGTGGTGCCAGTCTAGGTCTGTATCGTGGTGACTGGCAGGAATATTATCTAGGCACTCAGGATGGGCACCTACCGGTTGGACCAGACTTGGTTTATGATTTGGCCAGTGTTTCCAAGGTTGTGGGAGTTGGTACTGTGATACTTCAATTGATTGATGAAGGAACTATTCGGCTGGATCAACCGCTCAAGCTCTATTATCCTGACTTTGATAATGGGCAGGTCACCATTCGTCAGCTCCTGACCCATACTTCTGGTATTGAGCCCTTTATTCCGAATCGGGATGATTTAGATGCAGCAGGTTTGAAAGCGGCTATTAACAACATTCAGGTGATAGAAAAAAAGGATTTCCACTATACTGATATTAACTTTATCCTACTTGGTTTTATGCTTGAGCGCGTGACTGGTCAATCCCTATCTCAACTTTTTTCTGAACGTGTATTTAAACCTTTTGGAATGTCAGAAACAGGTTTTGGGCCTGTAGCAGCGGCAGTACCGACAGTAAAAGGTTTACCATCTGGTCGAGTTCATGATCCCAAAGCGCAGGTTCTGGGGGTTCATACGGGTTCTGCAGGCCTTTTCTCAACTTTAAAGGATTTAGAGCTCTTTAGTCAGGCTTATTTGATACAGGATTTTGCAAAATCCCTTCGTCACAATTATGCTCCTTCAGGACATAAGGAACGCAGTCTTGCTTGGGACAAGCAAGGGGACTGGCTCCTCCATACTGGCTACACTGGTACTTTTATTATGTTTAATCGTAAGGAACAGCAAGCTGCTATTTTCCTATCTAACCGCACTTACGATAAGGATGAACGAGCTCAGTGGATTTTGGATCGTGATGAGCTCATTGCAGTCATCAAAGAAGCCTTGGGGCAGTGACGGGGAAAATCTCAAAGTAAAAAAGACTTTGCCTAAGCGGCAAAGCCTTTTATAAATGGATTTTATTTAGCTTGGCCTGAAATGGCTTCAGCTGCATCATCCATTGAAAGAACTTCGTGGAAGACACGTTGCGTCAATTCAGTCTTTTGTTCCTTAGTCAGGTACTTAGTGTTAACACAGTAACCAGAGATACGAACGATAACATCTTCACCATTCATGATCTTGTCGTAAACATCTTTAAGGTCCATGACATTGAGGTTGACGTGTTGGCCACCATTTTCAAAGTAACCATCAAGGATAGTAACAAGATTATCTACTTGTTCATCACGAGTCTTACCAAGAGCACGTGGAGAAACTTGAGTGGTCAATGAGATACCATCTGCTGCATAGCCAAAGTCAAGGCTTGCAAGAGAGTTAAGGTTTTGCAACCAACCACCCTTTGCCTTGTTAGAAGGGTTAGCACCTGGTGAGAAGAATTCCAACTTAGATAGGTTGACAGTGCCATCTTCGTTGAGGTAAACACCCTTGTGGACTGGTGAGTTACCAGTTTGTTTAGAGTAAGCAACATTAGATGTGATTGTAAGAAGTGATACAGTAGCTTCAGCATTCTTGTAAAGCTTGTGGCTGCGAAGACGAGTCGTGTAGGCTTCGATCAACCATTCTGCTAGTTCGTTTGAACGAGGATCGTCTTCACCCCAACGTGGGTAATCACCAGTTGTTTCGTAATCGTAGATGTAGCCATCTTCATCACGAATTGGTTTAACAGTAGCATACTTGATAGCTGAAAGCGTATCAACTGTGTTGGCAAAACCACAGATACCGAATCCCATGTTAGCACGTTGATGAGTAGGCAAGAAGGCCATTTGTACAGCTTCATAGTTGTACTTATCAGTCATGTAGTGGATGATGTTAAGGGCGTCAACATAAGTATCAGTCAACCAATCTAATGATTTTTCAAAGTTTTCCTTAACAGTATCAAAGTCTAGGACATCATCACGGATAGGCTCGATATCGAAGACCTTGTAGTCTTTATGAACATCATCGTAACCACCGTTAAGACCAGTCAAGAGAGCTTTCAGAACATTTACACGAGCACCAAAGTATTGGATGTTGTGGCGTTGCTCTTCATTTTCAGGGTCAAGCGGTGATACACAGCATGAGATACAGCTCATTTCACCGTAACCGTCTTTAGCCATTGTTGTCACACCTTCGTACTGGATAGAAGAGTGCTTATGACTCATATGCATGCAGTAATGACGGAAAGCGTATGGCAATTTATCTGTCCAAAGAACAGTCAGGTTTGGTTCTGGTGAATTACCAATATTATCCAAGGTGTTTAAGAAACGATAATCCATCTTGGTAACACGGTGACGGCCATCCGCTCCCATACCAGCCATAGAAGTAGTGATAAAGGTAGGGTCACCTGAATACAGTTCATCGTATGCTTTAGTGCGGGCAAATTTAACCGTACGCAGTTTCATAACGAAATCGTCAATAAATTCTTGGATTTCACTTTCAGTATAAGTACCGCGAGCCAAGTCACGTTCAGCATAGATGTCAAGAACGATTGGAACACGTCCAAGAGAAGTAGCCGCACCATTGATAACACGGCAGACAGCCATGAAGGCAATATTAGTCCATTGAACAGCTTCTTTTGTATCATAAGCAGGACGGCGGACATCAAGACCATAAAGGTCACCTAATTTAACAACATCTTGTAAAGCTTGATATTGCAGGTTAACTTCTTCACGGAGACGAATGGTTTCTTCGTCAATTTCTGTTAAAGCATTCCAATCATTAACTTTTTCCTGCATAAGGTAGTCAGCACCATAAAGGGCAAGACGAGCATAAACACCGATGATACGTCCGCGTGAGTATGCATCTGGCAAACCAGTTACAGTGTGGGCGTGACGAGCACGACGAATATTTGAAGTGTAAGCACGGAAGATACCATCATTAACAGTTGTCACATGTTTTGTAAAGATTTCATGAACAGCTGGATCTGGTTCGTATCCGTGTTCCTTCAAAGCGGTTTCGGCCATGCGGATACCGCCTTTTGGCATAAAGTTAAGCTTGAAGAGCTCATCATTTTGAATACCGTAGATCAATTCTTGATCTTTGTCGATATAACCAGCATCGATATCAGCGATTGATGTTGGGCGAGTATCCATCGGGAAGCGTCCTTGCGCTTCGTAACCAGCTTTAGTTTCATCTACGAGCTTTTTGATGTGCAAGGTCCGTTCAGTTGGACCAGCCAAGAAGCTTTCGTCACCATCGTAAGGGGTATAGTTTGCTTGCACAAAGCGGGCAATACTTGCTTTTTCTCTCCAGTCGGTACCTTTGAAGCCTTCCCAAGCTTTTTCAAAGACATCAGTGTTGGTTTTGACAGTAGCCATGATAAAAAATTCTCCTAATCTAGTAACAGATTTATCTGTTACAATTTACAGTATAATAGTAACACAGAGTAACCGTTTTCACAAGAAAAAAATCCGATAATAGGGGTTTCTTTTATAATACAGTTTCTAAAATTCTTTTAACTGTCTTATAAATTGCTTGATTGGAAATCTCACAGAAAATGTTGTATAATAAACTAACAAAAATATAAAAGAAGGCCTGTGTATGCTCATTTTTCCTCTCTTGAACGATACTAGCAGAAAAATTATCCATATTGACATGGACGCTTTTTTTGCTGCTGTTGAGGAGCGCGATAATCCTGAGCTGGTTGGAAAGCCGGTTATTATTGGAGCCGATCCAAGAAAGACTGGCGGGCGCGGTGTTGTTTCTACTTGTAATTATGAAGCTAGAAAATACGGAATTCATTCAGCTATGAATGCAAAAGAAGCCTTGGAACGCTGTCCAGATGCTATTTTTATTTCTGGTAATTATCAGAAATACCGTAGTATTGGTACTCGTATTCGGGAGATTTTTAGACGCTATACGGATTTAGTAGAACCTATGTCCATTGATGAGGCTTATCTGGATGTTACAGATAATAAGAAAGGACTTAAATCAGCTGTCAAAGTTGCGAAAATGATTCAGTTTGATATCTGGCATGAATTGCGTTTAACTTGTTCAGCTGGCGTCTCCTATAATAAATTTTTGGCCAAGCTAGCTAGTGATTTTGAAAAACCCCACGGTTTGACTTTGATTTTACCAGAGGAGGCAGAAGATTTCTTAAGCACTTTACCGATAGAAAAATTTCACGGTGTCGGTAAGCAGTCGGTCAAGCGTCTACATGAGTTAGGTATTTATACGGGAGGCGATTTGCAGGCTGTACCTGAGATGACTTTAATTGATTATTTTGGCCGTTTTGGTTACGACTTATACCGCAAGGCAAGGGGAATTTCTAACAGTCCTGTTAAGCCCAATCGTGAGCGCAAGTCTATTGGCAGTGAACGTACTTATGGTAAACTTCTTTACAGCGAGGAGGATATTAGGGCAGAGATTGCAAAAAATGTCAGACGGGTTGCGGCTAGTCTAGAGCAGCATCAAAAACAGGGGCGGATCATTGTGCTAAAGGTTAGATATTCGGATTTTTCGACCCTGACTAAGCGCCATAGCCTAGAGTCAGCTACCCATGATGGTGATACTATTGAAAAGGAAGCCTGCGCTATTTTTGATGAACTAGAGGACAGGACAACTTTGGGAGTACGGCTTTTGGGTGTTACGGTAGCAGGATTGGAAGATCATAGAGAAGATATTCCTCTGGATATTTAATAAAAACGAATGGGTCTGGTAACTTGGTTTGTCCAGATCCATTCGTTTTAGTTAGAATAAGTAAAAGTATTAATTCCTAGTTTTAATTGGTGTGTTCATTTCAATCTTTAAAGTCGTCAGAGGAATTGGTAATGGCAGACTGGAGGATTATCATTTATTTCATCATTAAGGTAAAAATACAAGGAAAGAGAGTGAGTGATAGCTATAAAGAACTGTTTAAAAGGCGGGCAGCCTTGCGGGAGGAAGCATAAAAAGGAAGGTAGATAATTTGTAAAAAGAGATTGATAGTGATTCCCGCTGTTATCCAGTCGGATAGGACATTGATAGCAAAGAGAGTGTAGCCTAGTAGATAAGGCCATTCAGATAGTCCTTGATTTTTCCTTAGTTTGGCTTGATTTCGAAAGGCTAAAACCATGATAACAACATTAAAAATAATATTTACTAATGTGTTAAATGTAAAATTACCCGGTAAATTTTGCAAGGCATTACTGGCATCAGCAGCTGAAGGGTAACCAGTTTTAGGATAGAGGTCTGCTTGGAGGGAGTACATCAAAAGAATATAGGCTAAAAGTGTCAAACTGTTTAGCACTAGATTGATAAGATGCAGGACAGCAACTGGTCGGTTTGATTTTTTAAAAATTTTTTTTAAATCTTGGATAGGTATCATAGCATAACTCCTATATGTTCAGGGGATTAAACTTGGTCTTGATGGGACTTAAAGAAATGAGCAAAGTCAGCTTCTTCTAAGCCAATAAGAGGGTCAATAGTCAGTAAGTTATCGTCTGTAAGGCGATAACTTAGGGCAGACTCAGACTGACGGTCCAACTTTTTTTGTGTTTGACTAGCTGTTTCGTCATCAGAAACAGCTAGAGTACGCTCATTGCTATTAACAGTCTTCAAATCAGCTGTCTGGTTTTTAACTTCGGCTTGTTCTGGATCTTTGAAGCGCTCAACCAGATAAGTATGGCGTTGACTGCCTTGATTTTTCACGGCATAATCAAAGGCTGTTATTTCTCCCAGCAGGATAAGTTTACTCTTGGAACGAGTAATAGCTGTATAGAGCAGGTTGCGCTGGAGCATACGGCCGCTCTGGCGTGTCAGAGGTAAAATAACGACCTGAAACTCACTTCCCTGTGATTTATGGATGGACATGGTGTAGGCTAGGGTTATCTTTGACCATTCATTGCGTGGATAGACTACTTCGCTACCGTCGAAGTCCATATAGATTTCATCCTGTTTGCTCTCAGTGTATTTAGCAGGGATAAGGTCAGTAATATAGCCAATATCTCCGTTAAATACATTGAGTTGAGCATCATTAATGAGGTGGAGAACCTTGTCTCCTTTGCGAAAGCTTAAGTCGTTGAAGCGAAATTCATTCTGGCCTGTTAAAGGATTTAAAAGGTTTTGCATCAGGGTATTGAGGTTGTTAATCCCAGCCTGACCGCGGTACATGGGGGCTAAAATCTGAATTTCGAAAGGAGCAATGCCGTTTTTGACCGCAGAGGTAACGATTTGTTCTACCATAGCAGGAATGTGATTGGCTTGTGCTTCAAAATAGGAGCGGTCTGCTTTCTTGGCGGTGAAATCACTGGGGAGCTGTCCTTGCCGAATCTGACTGGCTAGGGTGACAATAGTGGAATTTTCAGATTGTCTAAAAATTTTAGTCAGACTAATTTGTGGCAGCTGCTCTATTTTAAGGAAGTCCGCCAGAACCTGTCCCGGACCTACTGATGGGAGCTGATCGCTGTCACCAACAATGATAACTTGCGTATGGGAAGAGATGCTAGCAAGCAACTGATTAGCGAGCCAGGTATCAACCATGGAAAATTCATCGATAATAATCAGGTCGCAATCAAGATAGTCATCAAGCGCTTGATAATCATTATCATCAGTTGTTAGGCCGAGGTGGCGATGGATAGTCGCGGCAGGCAATCCTGTGAGTTCGTTCATTCGGCGGCTAGCTCGTCCGGTTGGCGCTGCTAAAATGATGGGAATATCACCCTTATCTAAATCAATGTTATAGAGTTCAGCATAAGCCCTAATGATGCCGTTGATAACAGTTGTTTTACCTGTGCCCGGACCTCCAGTTAGAAGAAAAATTTTGCTGGCTAAAGCCTTTTGGATAGCTGTTTTTTGGATACTGTCGTAGCTGAGATTGAACTCTTCTTCGATATCTTTGAGAATGGTCAATACCGTTTCGGCTTTAGGTGTCTGCACCAACGGTGTCTCAAGAATACGACTAATATGCTTTTTAATCCCTTCTTCGGCATAGAAGAGGCTATTGTCAAAAATATAGGTACCGACATTTTGTACCTTATCTTCGGTGATTAAATGCGTCAGCTCGTTAGCAACTAGCGTAGGATCAAGCTCGATTTGGCGGGCGTTCTCCAAAAGGCTGATGGCATACTCTAACAAGTCGCGGGCTTCTACATAGGTATCCCCGCGTTCGATAGAGAGTTCTGTTAAAGCGTGGACTAAGGCTGCTCGGAAACGTTTGGGAGAATCACTCTTGATCCCCAGCTGCTCTGCCAGAGTGTCCGCAATTTTGAAGCCGATCCCTCTAATGTCCTCGACCAACTGATAGGGATTGTCCTGAAGGATATCTAGTGTTTCTTCCTTATAGGTATCAAAAATATCGAGAGCTTGGCGGTTGCTGAGACCGTATTCCGCTAATTTGGAAAGAACTTGCTCAGTACCATAATTATTTTTTAACTTAGCGAGGAAGCTGTTTCGACTATCTTTTGAAAGTCCAGAGATTTGCTTTAGTTTATCAGGGTTGGCTAAAATCTTATCGATCGTATTGCCATCACCATAAGCCTCAACAATGCGTTGGGCTATTTTTTTACCAATCCCTTTGAAGTTATCGCTGGCAAAATATTTGATAAGACCAGCAGCAGTCAGTTGGGCGCGTTCATAGCGATCGGCCTTGAGCTGTTCCCCGTATTTAGGGTGCTGGATGACTTCTCCCCAGAAGGTATAGTCTTCATCTTCCATGATGTCAGCCATGGTTCCAGTGATGATGATATCGCTATCCTCGTAGTCGGGATGATTGGTATCTTCGATATTAAGGAGAAGAATTTTAAAAAAATTACTGGCATTTTCAAAGATAATACGTTCGACAGTTCCAGAAAAATAAACGTGACTCATAAGCTGGTGCTTCCTTGATGTTTATAACTTGATTGGGCTAATAAAAAAGAGAGTAAGGCAAAATGCTAACCAGTGGCTTCTGCTGTCTCTCCATAATTATTATAGGACTATTCTACGCCCCCTACTTTGGTTAAAGGCCAGAAACGTAACTTGACTTCCCCGACGACGGCATCCTTGTCAAAGGTTCCGACTAGGCGGCTATCCTTGGAAACAATACGGTCATCACCAAGGAGGAAATATTGCCCTTTGGGAACTTTAACAGTGAAATTAGCATTACCTTGACTATCAACGGTAAAAGATTTAGCCGCTCTAGCGAGCTGCTGAAAGTAGGTATCATAGGAGTAAGTCGATTGCAACTTATCTTGGGCAAATTTCTTCTGATAAGACTGGAGGTATTCTTCATTGACCTTCTTACCATTGACAGTCAAAACGTCGTTATTGTAGGTGATAGTATCACCAGGCATACCGATAACCCGCTTGACAATCTGTTTCGATTTACCTTTTTCGGTCTCCTTGGCAACAACAATATCAAAACGCTCAATCTTAGCTGTTTTGAGAACGATAAGCCGCTGATTTTGGGCAAGAGTAGGATCCATGGAGTGGCCATCGACAGTCACTACACTCCAGATGAAGATACGACTGAGTAAAAGTAAAACAATGATAGAAATTAAAACTCCCCACTCTTTAAGAAAGGTGACAATAGGGGGGTCAAAAGTCTTAGTGGTTTGTTTAGATGAAATTGCAGACATGGTAATAGTTATCCTTTATTTTTTAATAAGGCTTGTGCCTTTTTGGTATTGGCAAAATGAAGTTTAGCACAGTAGTTCAGTCCCTGCATGCCATAGGCTTCGAGAATTTGACTGGCAACTCTGTCAGGCTTACTTCCTGCACCGCTGGGGAGCTGATAGCCCAACTCTTGACCTAGGACCTTGAGGTTCTCCAAGAAAAGGTTGCGGGCAATAATAGAACTAACAGCCACAGCCAGATATTTTCCTTCAGCTTTTTCTTCAAAAGTTAAGGGATTGTCAAATTGGTTGCGCTCCTGCTTGAGGTATTTTTGGTAATTCTGATAATTCGTGAAAGCATCAATTACAATCTTATCCGGTTTGTCTACTTCCTGAAGGAGGAGATAGATAGCTTGATTGTGTAAGGCTACCTTGACGGATACAGCATTGTAAGACTTGCCTGGCCCAACGACCTCATTATATTTTTGCGGCGATAACAGCAAGCACTTGTGGGGAATGGCTTCCTCGAGGAGTGGGGCTATCTGCTGAATCTTTTGGTCTGTCAGAGCTTTGGAATCAGCTACTCCCAATTCTTTTAAAAAAGGGTGCTTGCTAGGTGTTACAAAGCTAGCGACAACAGCGAGACCACCGAAATAGGAGCCATTGCCAACTTCGTCGGAGCCGATGAGGGTCAAATTCTGCTGATCAACCTCAGCTGCCCCCTTATCAGTACTAGTTGACAAACCAAACTGCTGGGCCAGTATTTCAGCCTCTCTTCCTTGAAAAACGACCTTGCCAGAGGTATAAACAAGCACGGTCGTTCCCTGCACTTTAGCTACAAAGCTGACATAGGGGTTTTTGTTGCTAATCTGATAGGCAGCCAATTCTGTCGGTAGCTGTTCAGTTCTTCCCTGCCCCATTTTCATGACGAGAGTATTCATGAAAACTATTCTATCATAAAAGACTTTATCGTGGCAGAAAGAAGGCACAGAAATTTTATTGACTGCTTGCCAGAGTAAATCCAGATTGGGAATGCCTATAACAGTGAAGCTAATCCCTCTTCTTTTTGTGGAAGGTGAGGATTGTCGAAAGGGGAATTTTACGGTATAATGGCAGGCAAAGAGGTACGAGTATGACAAAGACAAAGAATCGCTATAAATTTACGTTTGGCCAGAAACCGCTGACGCTGACGACTGATAAGGACAATCTCTTTATGGAGGAAGTTGAGAGGGTCGCGCACGAGAAGTATGAAGCTATCAAAGAGGCTCTCCCTTCTGCAGATGATGAAACGGTTGCTATTTTGATGGCTATCAACTCTTTATCAACCCAGCTCAGCCGTGAGATTGAGTTTGATAAAAAAGAGGTAGAATTAGAGGAACTTCGTAAGAAGGAACTGACAGCGATTAAAGGCAGAAAAGCTAACAAGGCAGCTAGTGGTGGCGAAGCATGATTTCGCTTATCGTTCTCTTGCTTCTTGCTTGGCAGTTTTATATTGGCTACAGGCGAGGTCTGTTTTTGCAGGTCTTTTACTTTATCGGCAGTTTATTCGCGATTGTAGTAGCTTTCCTTTTTAAAAATAAGCTTGCCGATATTCTTAATCTCTGGGTCCCTTATGCTAATCCTACAGAAGGAGCTGAGATGCAGTTTTTCACCTCAGAGAATATCTTTGGTCTAAATCGGCTTTATTATGCTGGAGTAGCTTTCCTTCTCCTCTACCTCACTGTTTACTTAATCTGGCGATTTTTTGGGATTTTTGCCCATGTTGTAAGCAGCCCCCGTCTTGAAATGTTAGCTTATCAGCAGTTGCTTGCTGGTGGATTAGCAGTCTTTGTGGCACTCTTTAGCTTAGGGGCTTTTTTAACTGTTTTAGCTACTCTTCCGATCACAGGCCTACAGAATATGCTAGCAGATAGCTGGCTGATTAAGGTATTAGTCGTGCTTTTCCCGAAATTTTTGCTGAATTAAATCAAGATATATTAATGACTGAGGCTGGAACATTTGTGTTCCAGCCTCAAACTTTGTATAGGATAATAGTTTCCCACAGTGCTTAATGTCCCCAAAATGTTTGAATGTCGCAGCTGTGACTTGAACAGTAGGCTGCAACAATAGATCTAGTGGAGTGCCAAAATGAGAATTAAGGTTGATGAAGCAAGCTTACTTTGATTTACTGTGTGATTAAGACTATTCTTTTTGCTCGGTGACAGCTAAGCGCTTGAGTGACAGGGTTTAGTGGCTATAGGAAGATATATTAGAGGCCGCTCATTTAGGTATAAATCTGTTATAATATCCCTATGAACATGAAAATTTTAGAAGCTTTGGAATTTGCCAAGGTTAAAAATCAATTTGAGCCCTATTTACAAACTCAGGCTGGTCAAGAGGAGTTGCAGCAGCTGCTTCCTGAAACTAATCGCGGCAAGATTGAGCGCTCCTTCGTTGAAATTCGCGATATGGAGCAGCTTTTTATAGAGGAGCATAGCTTTACTGTTGGAACAGTTGGTACTATAGCGGAACCTCTGGGTCGATTAGAGTTGGATGCTGATCTTAATGTTGATGAACTCATTGCGATCAAGCGTCTTTTAGAAGTTTCTGCTGAGCTTGCTCGTTTTTATGAAAATTTGGAGAATGTCGAGCTAGGAGCTTTGCATCGGCTTTTTGAAAATCTAGAAATCTTTCCTAAGTTGCAGGGGAGTCTGCAAGCTGTGAATGATAGTGGATTTATCGAGAATTTTGCTAGTTCTGACTTAGAGAAAATCCGTCGCCGTATTCATCAAGGGGAGAGCCAAGTACGTCAGATTCTACAAGATATGCTCAAGAACAAGGCTGATTTACTAGCCGAAAATCTGATTGCCAGCCGCAATGGCAGAAGTGTGCTGCCTGTTCGTAATACCTACCGCAACCGGATAGCGGGGGTTGTTCATGATATTTCTTCGTCGGGAGGAACGGTGTATATTGAACCGCGTGCTGTTGTTCAAGTTAATGAAGAGATTACTCAGGCTAGAGCGGACGAGCGTCATGAGTTGCGTCGTATTTTGCATGAATTATCTCAGCTGCTTCGTCCTCATAGGCAAGCGCTTCGCAATAATGCATGGCTGATTGGTCATCTTGATTTTGTTCGCGCGAAGTACCTTTTTATGCAAGAGTATCAGGCTAGTCTTCCGGAATTATCGGAGGACAAGACTGTTCATTTGCTCAATGTTCGCCATCCTTTGCTGACTGCCCCTGTTGCTAATGACTTGCATTTTTCCGAAAATCTGACAGTTATTCTTATCACGGGACCTAATACGGGTGGTAAGACCATCATGCTGAAAACACTCGGTCTGACCCAGTTGATGGCCCAGTCTGGTTTGCCTATCTTAGCCGACAAGGGCAGTAAGGTCGGCATCTTTAAGGAAATCTTTGCTGATATTGGTGATGAGCAATCAATTGAGCAGAGTTTATCGACCTTTTCCAGCCACATGGGGCATATCGTCGATATTTTGGGACAGGCTGATAAGCAGAGTCTAGTTCTGCTCGATGAGTTGGGAGCGGGAACCGATCCCCAAGAAGGTGCCAGTCTGGCCATGGCTATCTTAGAGCATTTGCGTCTCAGCAATATTAAGACTATGGCAACAACTCATTATCCTGAACTTAAGGCTTATGGTATTGAAACGGCTCATGTTCAGAATGCCAGTATGGAATTTGATGTGGACAGTCTTAGTCCGACCTATCATTTTATGCAGGGCGTTCCGGGGCGCTCCAATGCTTTTGAGATTGCCAGACGCTTGGGCCTAGCTAAGATTATAGTGGATGATGCTGAACGAATGACTAATCAAGACAGCAATACCAATGCCATCATTGAGCAGCTGGAGGCTCAAACAGCTGAAAGTCGCAAGCGTCTGGATCATATCCGAGAAGTTGAGCAGGAAAATCTCAAATTTAATCGGGCCGTTAAAAAACTTTACAATGAATTTTCACACGCCTATGATAAGGAGTTGGAAAAAGCACAGGAACAAGTTCGCCAAATGGTAGATAGGGCCTTAGCAGAAAGCGATCAAATTCTTAAAAATCTCAATGAACGTTCGCAGCTTAAGCCGCATGAAGTGATTGAAGCTAAGGGACAACTTAAAAAACTGACACCAGGTGAAGATCTCTCTAAAAATAAGGTTTTACGCAAGGCTAAACGACAGAAAGCAGCACGCGCCCCTAAGATTGGTGATGATATTGTTGTGTTAGCGTATGGTCAACGAGGAACGCTGACCAGCCAGCTTAAGGATGGACGTTGGGAAGCTCAAGTTGGTTTGATCAAGATGACTCTGAAAGAATCTGAGTTTAATTTGGTGAAAAATCAAGAAAATAAGAAGGTCAGCAAGAAAAAACAAGTTAATGTGGTCAAAAGGTCTACTGGAACTGGTCCGCGTGCCCGTTTGGATCTTCGTGGTAAGCGCTATGAAGAGGCTATGCAGGAGCTGGACGATTTTATCGATCAGGCTTTGCTCAACAATATGGCTCAGGTCGACATCATTCACGGCATAGGTACCGGTGTTATCCGTGAAGGTGTGACCAAATATTTACGAAGTCACCGTCACGTCAAGAGCTTTGGCTATGCACCGCAAAATGCGGGTGGCTCAGGCTGTACCATTGCTAATCTTAGTTGATAGTTGAGGCAAAATTAGAAAGGACATACCTATGCAAGGTTACATCCATAAGGTTCAATACTATGAGACAGACCGGATGGGGATTACGCATCACTCAAACTATGTTCGTTGGATGGAGGAAGCGCGTGTCTACTTCTTGGAAAAGGTAGGCCTTCCTTATGACAAGTTGGAGGCCGATGGTATTATTTCACCGGTCACTGCAGTAGATTGTCGCTATAAGGCGACATCAACGTTTGCAGATAACATTGCTATTGATATTAGCGTCAGCATGCTCAAGGGAGCTAAACTAGGGTTTGATTACACTATGACTAATCAGAATGGACAGCTTGTCTGTCAGGCTCATTCTGAGCATTCCTTCTTAGATGGTGACGGTCGTTTTGTCGCCATCAAGCGTGTCTATCCAAAGTTTTATAAAAAGGTTCAGAACATGCTAGCATCAGTTAAACTATAAGATAAAATAAATATAAGGATAGGTCTTTTTGTAACCTATCCTTGTTTTTTAGATAAAAGATTATGATTGAGAATCGTATCCTAAACTTTTATTGACCCAATTGATAAAGTTTTCAGTAGAGTCTCCCGAAATTTCTGCGTTGGTGTGACCTTGGCCCCATACAGTTGCAAAGTCTACATTTTTAACTCCTGCGTTCTCAAGAGCTAGAGCCAGGTTAACTTCGGTTGATAAGGCGGTATCTCCTTGATTAATACCTGAACGAATGCGCCAATATTTTGCAAGATTTGAGCTATTGGTACCATCATAGTAGTCTGAGAGGTAATAAAGTGGTGTGTACATATTGATACGGGTAGTCAAGTCGGTTCCTAGGCTGTCAGTTGTATCCATATCTTCACTGTATGAAGTTTCATATTTAGTGCCTTTCAGTAGTTTTGTCATGGTGCTATCCCAGTGAGTAGCTGATCCATCAGTACCAAATAGGGTGTTTTCAGCTTGCGATTCATCTAGGGCATCAAAAGCTCCGACGGATTTAGATGGATTTTTTAGGTATTTGACGAAATCTTCAACGCTAGTGATGGTCGCCGTCTTTGTTTTTTCATCATAAGTAACCCACTTAGACTCAGCATTTAAGGCCGCAATGTAGTCCTTTGCTGAATCATAGGTCCCTGATAAATCCAACCCACTAGTGGAAGTATTTCTAGAAACTCCATCTGTGGCTTGAAGTTGAGCCTCGACATCGTCACTAGCGGTTGCTGCTTGATCATTAGTTGACGCAGGAGTATCACTTGCTGCCGAGTCGCTCGGTGCTTCACCCGACGGTGGTGCTTGACCAGATGGTGCCTCACCTGACGGTGGTGTTCCGCCTCCCATATTTGAAGACGAACTTGAAGCATCATATGGGAATTCAGTGTTTTTCAAGAAAGTATTGAGTGACTCCTCAATAGTTGATTTGATATAATCATAGTAGCTACCTGCTTGATAAATACCGTTATTGGATTTTTTAAGAGTTAGTGTATTGCCATCAGCATCTTTTAGGCCTAATTTATTAATATATTGAGCATATTTTTCTGCTAGACCGTCAGACAGTGCCTGTTCGGTATCGGAGAGTCCTGATCGTGCAGATCCGAGATTCCATTCGTAGGCTTCGTTAGCGGTATCTAAGTTGGTGATAGGAACCCAGGCCATAACTCCAGCGACGCTATCTGACACGCCTGTGACAGCACCAATTTTCTTGAGATAATCGTCGTAGAGGCTGCTATCACCAGACGATCCTAAAATAGAAGCCTGTGCACCGCCACCAGATGTACCAAATGCAAAGATATTGTCAGTATTTCCGGCAATTTTGCTTGCACTATAGCGTAGGTAGCGAATAGCCGCTTTGGCATCTGTTACACCAGCTGGTGCCCCGCTATCGCGACCTCTGAGTCCAGCAGAAACATAAATCATTCCTTGGTCGGTATAGTCTTTGGCTTGACTAGTATAGTCAGTTAGAGCACTCATTGCTGAGTAACCAGGGGTATTGATCGGTATGAGAATGGGTGCTGTTTTAGCCGTATAGTTGCCGACTTTCTTTTTGGTATTCAGCTTGGCAGTATAGGTATCATCTCCATTATCTTTAGCTGTCATGTAATCACCGGGGACAAAGATGGAGAGCGTTTGCTCCTTGCTATCTGTTGGATTGGCAGCGTAGGAAATACCAGTTTGATAATAAACATTGTCGTCAGAATTGTAGTGCCATTTACTATTATCTATTTTTGAAAGCGTGGTACTAACTTCTCCAGTTGATAGACTGGATGTAGCAGATTTTGTTGTCTTGGTCGCTGGTTTTTGGTTGAGATAAGCGACTAGAAGTAGGATGGGTAGCAGCAAAGCTATCCCAGCAATGATGACTTTTCGTGATAATTTCATAGACTAGTATCCTTTCATTTATTGATGACTATTATCATAGCAATCTTTGAAAAATCAGACCATAACATAGGCTAAGTTGGAGGTGAACATGTTGGAAAAGAGTGAAGTAAGCTATTTTTATAAGTTAGGTCAAAAAAAGGTTATAAAAAAGCAAGTGACTATTGACTCTCCAAGCTCTGAAAATGGCATGAAAACAATCTATCTACTGGATGATGGTGTCGCAGGGCTCACCTCAAGCAGTGCAGAAGGAAAGCGGTTAACCTACAAATATTTTACAGCTGGGGATTTTATCAATATTGTTCCTTTTTTAAATCATCACTACCTTGCGTACTCACCAAAACATACAGTTGACATTTTAGCCTTGACAGACTGTATTGTATATGAAATTTCTGCTGATAAAATTCTTGAGGAACTGACTCAGACAGATTTTTTGGAAGAAATACTAAAGGTCGTTTTACGTGATTATATTTTAGCTATGGATAAATCACGCCATATGAGTGAAAATGAAGCTTTAGTACGATTATCCTATTTTTTGGTGGAGTATAGCAAAGAAGGTACAGATGGTCAGAGACAACTGGATTCTTTTTTTACTTATTCCGAAATCAGTACCTATCTAGATATTCACGAAGCCAGTGTAGCACGTTTATTTCAAGAGTTGAAATCAAGAAAGATTATAGATAGGCAGGGAAAAACTCTAGTGATCAAAGATTTTCAAACCCTTCAATCAATGATAGGTGAGGGAGATTAAATACTTTTGCCATACTAGAAATGAAGATAGTTCAAATATATGGTGTAGCTGCCGTAACATCGATAACGACACTGGCTGTTAAAACTATGCTGTCGTTTAATTCAAGAACTCAAGAGCGTAATCTATTTAGTGTTTCAGAAAAACTAACCCTGTTTTGTCGCCTTTCTACATTAAAAGCAATCGCTTATCTTAATACTTTCTTGAGTGAATGAGAGATTTGGAATTCTTGGCATTATTCGATATAATATAGGAAAGCGCTTACGTACAAGCGAGAATTAGCCCGCTAGAATGCACTTTGTTAAGTATCATAGTAAGTCGATTGTATAGGCTTAGAAATGGAAAAAATATATGATTAAATTAATCGCAATAGACCTTGATGGGACGCTACTAAATAGTAAAAAAGAAGTGCCAAAAGAAAATGTTATAGCCATTCAAAAAGCAACAGCGATAGGGGTCAAGATCGTTCTTTGCACAGGCCGACCCCGTTCTGGTATTTTACCCTATCTTAAGGAATTGGATTTGGCTGATGATGAATATGTCATTTTAAATAATGGTTCTACCATTTACAATACTAAAAATTGGGATCTGGTTGATTATGCTAGTTTGGATTTTGGAGAAATGGCTTATCTGCAAGAACTTTGCCAAGATGAACCGGGTATTGATTTAACTTTGACAGCCGAAGCGACCTACTATGCAGTTGCTGAACGTGTCCCTGCTTTAGTTGCCTACGATGCGGGTCTGGTCTTTGATACAGCGCAGGCGGCTAGTCTCGATGATGTCGCTGCTAGCGGGCAGATTGTCTTTCAAGCGATGTACATGGGTGAGGAAGAAGCTTTAAATAGTTTTGAATCTCGGGTTGAGCATAAACTCAGTCAACGTTTTTCAACAGTGAGAAGTCAGTCTTATATTTATGAAGTCATGCCCCCTGAGACGACTAAGGCCTCAGCCCTCAAGGCCCTGGCTCAGCAATTAAATATTCAAACAAATGAGATTATGGCCTTAGGAGATGCAGCTAACGACATGGAAATGTTGGAATTTGCCGGTCATAGCGTGGCAATGGGGAATGCTCCGGATACGATTAAGGCTCGCTGCCGTTATGAGACAGAAAGCAATGATAATGCAGGTGTAGCGAAGGCTATTTATGAGTATGTGTTGAACTAAGATATAAAGAAGCTCTGGCTTAACGAAAATCTTTATTTGCGATAGTTGTGACCTAAATTCGATTAAATAAGATATGAAGTCTTGAATGTATGAGTTATTTTTAAGGCTTTTTATTTTAGACGAAGAAATTAAAATGAAATACTTTTGTAATCTATTGACAAATCATATATATATATATATATACCCGTGGTGCTAGTTAAAAAATCTTAAGTTATAGGTAAAGATTGCCTGCTCTAACCATAGTTCTAGACCTTTTAAGCTTCTCACCAATGGTCTTTCGATATCAAACTCAGAACATAAAACTGAA
>NZ_JBZFUM010000002.1:0-187267 GCF_058314535.1 Streptococcus sp. ELY_125
TCAAAGCTAGACGGGGTCAACTCATATTCTTTGATAATCTCGCTTCGTTTCATACCTGCATTGTGAAGGTCAACGATTTGTTGTTTAAACTCATCTGTGAAGTAACGGCGAATTTTTCTAGACATGATAGTCTCCTTTAGGATTTCTTTTAGTGTAGAGCACTTTATAATTTCTGTCTAGTTTAGTGTAACCTATTCAAATCCACGCACCCGTGTGGGGTGCGACGTTGTTAAACTCTTAAAAAAGATAATCGTTCAGTATTCAAATCCACGCACCCGTGTGGGGTGCGACGCTGAGAGCTATAAGCATGGAGTATTAATAATCACTATTTCAATCCACGCACCCGTGTGGGGTGCGACTAACAAAAGAGCTATACCCATAGATCCTATTTGATTTCAATCCACGCACCCGTGTGGGGTGCGACTTCCTGAGCTTCTGTAATCAAGCGGTTAATAGCTTATTTCAATCCACGCACCCGTGTGGGGTGCGACGATGGTGTTACCACAGCTTGGTCGTTTTCACTTGATATTTCAATCCACGCACCCGTGTGGGGTGCGACAACACTCCCGAATATATGTTGTGCCGAACACAAAATTTCAATCCACGCACCCGTGTGGGGTGCGACCTATTTTTTGACAATTTAGAAGGGGGCAAAATAATTTCAATCCACGCACCCGTGTGGGGTGCGACGTTCCCTGCCTTTTAAAAACAAGGTGTTTAAATCTTATTTCAATCCACGCACCCGTGTGGGGTGCGACTTGTTCCGGCTACGTTTAAAGCAATTGCAGACCAAATTTCAATCCACGCACCCGTGTGGGGTGCGACAGAAGCTAACGGGGTCAGCTTTTTAAGTCTAAATATTTCAATCCACGCACCCGTGTGGGGTGCGACAAGCAGTAAGTAAGCAACTTAAACCGGTTTTCAAAATTTCAATCCACGCACCCGTGTGGGGTGCGACTTTGGCAGGTTATAGATTTACAAGTTATAAAATAATTTCAATCCACGCACCCGTGTGGGGTGCGACATCAGCAATTTCTTTAACAGGGTATCCATCAATTATTTCAATCCACGCACCCGTGTGGGGTGCGACAAAAACCCATGGGACTACTACTGCAAATATATTTTAATTTCAATCCACGCACCCGTGTGGGGTGCGACGATTGGCAAGCTTGGTTGTATATGTACTATTTTATTTCAATCCACGCACCCGTGTGGGGTGCGACCAAGTGTCAAGCCCATCCAAGGCGAGTCAGTATATTTCAATCCACGCACCCGTGTGGGGTGCGACCGTTTTGCTTAGCAAAGTATCCTCTGGCTGTCAAATTTCAATCCACGCACCCGTGTGGGGTGCGACCTTTTTAGACGACTGGAGCGACCTAAAACAAGACATTTCAATCCACGCACCCGTGTGGGGTGCGACCTTTGCAAGCCTACGGAGAGGCATCTCAAAGACTATTTCAATCCACGCACCCGTGTGGGGTGCGACCGTATCAGCCAAAGGAGGACGAGCTAAACATCTTTATTTCAATCCACGCACCCGTGTGGGGTGCGACTTGCGGATTGTCAGATGATAACCAGGGGAAGCTATTTCAATCCACGCACCCGTGTGGGGTGCGACGAAAAAGATGTATTTAAAACCACTGGAGTTGACAATTTCAATCCACGCACCCGTGTGGGGTGCGACGATATTGTTTCTCAAAAAGCTGGAACAAAACTTATTTCAATCCACGCACCCGTGTGGGGTGCGACGGCGCGTAGTTGCACCGTTTGTGGCTAAATGTTATTAGTCACTGATGGTATTTTATCAGTAAAAAACACTTTTTGCCACTCAGTTCTGTATTTTTGTGCGCGAGTGTCCTAGGTTTTGATGTGCAACCTAGGTTCGCACTCAAGTTTTTATAAAAGTAATATCCCCGCATCAGGGTCATAACTGTCGTTTCTACCAAGAGTTTCTACACGATTTTGCCAATTTTTGCCAAGAAGATAAAATCGTATACTATCTGATTCTTGGTCAATGATTGTCAACAGTTTATTTTTTATTTCGACAAATTCAGCCGGTGTCACAGAACATTCAAAGACTGAATGCTGCACGCGCTGACCATAATCGACACAGAGCTTCGCAACGTGACGGAGACGTTTCCTGCCTGCAGCAGTCTCTGTATTCACATCATAAGTCACTAAAACCATCATAAACTGACTCCTAAATTAAGAATGGCGGATAGGATTCCAATTCCCCACGAATTGCTTTAGTCAATAGCTGAGCTTGAACATAAGGCAAGAGCATTAACTTGACTTTTTCCTTAGTGAAAGGATGTTCAACTTCTGTATGCTTACGCTTCTGCCATGCTTCAATAAAAATAGCACGTCCTTTTTCTGTTAGAATAACACTGCCATTTTCTTTGATGTCCAAATGCTTTTTATTTAATTGCCCTTTGTTTATCAGCGAAAAAACAAATCTATCAACAATATAAGAACGAAATTCTTCCACCAAGTCCAGAGCTAGACTGGCACGACCCGGCCTATCTGTATGGTAAAATCCAACATAACTATCCAATCCAACCGCTTCTAAAGCCGATTGGCATTCGTAAGTCAGCAAACTATATCCAAATGACATCAGAGCATTGACGCAATCCTGTGGTGGCCTTCGTGTCCGACCGTTAAATTTAAAAGTTTCTTTATCCGTTAGAATTAATTCATTGAATGCCCTGAAGTACTGATTGGCTGCCTGGCCTTCAATTCCCAACAAAGTTTCCTTGTCGGGTGCAGATTGAATTTGCTCCAAAGCCCAAGTCAATTCTGTATTGATATCTTCAAATAATTGAGTGTCAATCTTATCACGATGATCACGCTTAAAACGAAGTAAATATTTTCTGGAATTAGATACCTTTGCCAAGATGAAGCGCTTAGCATATTCCGTCGAAAGATCATGATCCGCTAAGCGATAATGCTCACGCCTGAGCAAAACATTGCCATTGGTCGGACCTACAAAACGACCGCAAAAATGACCTTGAGGAGTATGAAAAGAAAGGTTAATTTGATTTTTTGCACAAAGTTCAATCAAAGATGGTGAGGCGCCTAGGTATGAAAAACAAACAATACCGTCAATAATCCGATAAGGAAAACGACTAACAACCTTTCCCTCCTGTTTGACAACAATATTATCCCGCTCACGCGTTAAATAAAAGTTATCCTGTGTGAGATATAAAGTATTTAGCAATTTTTTCATAAACTATCCTCACTTGCTAAAGACTGTTTAATGTAATTATCCACATTGCGAGACTTCTTACTTAGACGTGGTTTACAAATATCCACTAAAGAACACAAAGGGCAATTTTTAAAATACTCTGCCTTATCTATGATTTTATTATCATAATAATAATGCATTTGTTCAGCTAAATCAAAAACTTTTTGGCGCAATTCTTCAGTGATTTCAATTATCTTCTTTTGATTCACGCTATGGTAATAAAGACAGCCAGTCTCAATCTGACACCCAAAAGTTTCCTCAAGGCAAATAGTCTGCGCTACCAGCTGGACAATATCGCGAGTATCTCTTTTAGGTTTCCCTCGTTTATATTCAACAACACAGGGTAGCCACTTTCCTCGTTTACCATTCAGAACAACACCATCATCATTTTTATGAAATTCCACAACATCAAGAATGCCATAAAGACCAAGCATTTTTGATGAGACATGCATAGCTCGTGAAGTGATAACATCATTTCGTTTTTCCTTAATATAGGGATTATCTGCCTTTTGGTGCAAAATCTGCCCATGGGCTGTTGCTTCATTATCAGCCCATTGCTGCTCAATATGGATCAATCCCCATTGCCTTTTACAAAATTGGAAGTGCTGAATCCCCGATAACATCAGATAATCATTTTCTGAATAGACCATATTAAAGTCCTTCTAAGATATCAACTTTCAATCCTTTAGCTTCATAGTCTGCCAGTTTTTCTTGGTTGAGATGGATACCATAGTCTTCATAACTATCTTTGTCCTGTTTTTCTTTATCGAATTCTAACAAGTCAAAGACACGCGCACTAGATACATTCCCCAGCTTACTGCTATGCGTAAACCAAAAAACATCACGCACACGCATTGACCCTTCAGGACGAGCCGATGATGCATCGTTTTCAAAAAGACTAACGAGCGCTTCTTTAATCACCTCAGCATCTTCATCAGAAAATCCGGTTTTTTCAGCAAAATAAGCATTAATTGATCCTTTAATCACATAGACTCCATAATCCACAAAATGTTTCGTTCCCATAGTGCTAGATTCTAACTCAGTTTTGCTATCCAATTCACTATTTGTACTCTTGGTTATTTGCACACTTTGAGATACAACCGTTTCTAAACTTTTCGCCCAAGAAATAGATACAGGTCCTCGAACATTTGCAGCAGAATAGCCTTTGAATGCAAATACTTGACCAAAGCTACGCACATCTAACCACTCTTTATTAATTTTGTCTAAAAAATTTTCTACTGAAATATCTTTCTTGACTTTTTCAAAGTATTCCTTATTTTCTAAGCGAGCTTTCAGTGAATACATGTTATCATCAACCCTATCCCTAGATTGGACAAAGATTTCATGTCCCATGTCTTGCATACGATTTCTGATTTTACGTTTAATTGAAACATCACTCATCAAGCCATGACCTTTAGCATCTGTTCTTGGCATATTCCCTGACAAGGGATCTCCATTTACATTGGCGTCTCTCACTTCAACGGTCACCATAAAATCAATTTTGTGTTCTAGCATATCTTATTCCTCGTTTTCTTTAGTTTGTTTAGTGTAATAAAATTGTTTTTCAGCATAGTAGCCAAAGATAAATTTATAATCCAACGGTTGATTGATACTTTTATCCTCCATAATAGACGATAAGAGTTGAATAATTTCCTTTAGTTCATTCTCCAATTTTCTCCAATAACCTATTTCATTAACCTGTAAATAGTTAATACAATAGCGAACTTTACTATCTAAAACTGTCATTAGCGTTGCAGGTTGGGTAGTATATGCGGACCAATAACGTTCAGCATTAGTAATTCTCTGATTCCGATTCTCTTTATCGGGATCTTTAGATTTGTTATATAGTTCTTCAATCAACTCATAAATGGCAAGTAGACGTCCAAATAGATAAGAACGATCTGTTTCTTGATGGTCTAACATTGGTGTAAATTCCTTTCCATATTGTTTATGTAAAATCGCTAAGCTAACGTTTTGTACTTGATACCATTGGTTCGGATACCTTCGACGCTGTTTGATGTTGTTTTCTAACTTCTTGACAATACTACTAGGGATTTGTTTTCCATCAATCAATGCTGTCACCAACTGTTGGTATAAATCACTTTTGAAGCTATCATTATCTAATTTCAAGACTATCTCACGTTTCTGGCCCTTGCGCTCTTCACGCTCAACACCATAGGCGGCCAAAATAACCTCATTAAAACTTGGTATTTTTTGGAAATCAATACCATCTTTTTTTCTGACTTCCCAAGAATACTGGCTCTGCCATTTATCAAGATTTTTCAAAAGGTCTGAACCCTGTAAATGACGAAAGTATTCAAGAGCAACACGCCCTTTTGACTTTTGTTTTATAATGGCAACATAATAAGTTGACGCGTCACTAAACTGTTTTGGCCCATGAATAAATGACTGGTTAATACTTCTGTTTGTTTGACCGACTATAAACTTTAGACGATTTTCTAGATTATCTTCATCAAAAGAAATATCCCAATCTTCATCAAAAACACCAGCCACCTCCTGAGGTTCGGTCAGTTTTAGCTGGCTTTGATTAGTTAAATCATCGCTAAACCAGTTGATGAGATGCTGACCTGTTCCTAGACTCGTATGAGTATCATCGTTTTCCAAGAGGAATTTAGCCATAAGATGAATTTTCTCTGAAGTATCATATCCTATTCTTATAACATCATTTGGATTTGTGAAACGTCCCAAATAGTTCTCTTTCGCTGTACTATCACTCCCTGAAATAAGCTTTAAATTACTAATAAAATAACGATGGTCAGAAGTGCTTAAAGGAGCGCTCTTCTCTCCACTGATGTTACATATTATATTTTTCTCATGGTAGGCATTGACATATCGGATATAATCTTGATGCAATTCCAAATAATTCGTTACAGAAACTGTCTTTGAACTAATAGAATCAGCTATTCGAAATTCAATATAACAATTTTTGAAGTCTATTGATTTCTTACCAATTTTAACCTTCAAACCCTCTCGTTCATAGTTTTTTCCATAAATAGACTTAAAAATCTCATCCTCGAAATTTTCTTTACTCAAATAAGATTGAATAGTTTTTAGAAATCGTTTTATTTCCGGATTATCTGTAAATTCAATCCAATTGGCTAGTTGAGAATTATACTTATCATTATACAATTGATTTATAGTGGGAGTTAGATATTTCATTTCATCAACTAATGGATGTGGATCTGTATTACTAGATCTAGCTACAGATTTAAAGGTAACCGGAAAGATAATCACATCTCCATCAGCCAATATGGTTGCCTTCATCAGTTGTCCTGTTTTATTTAATTGAACAGAAATAATATTTTTCCCATTTGAGCGCTTGCTATCGTGATAAATCGGTAAAAGAATTGTTCTAGACTTTTGAGTATTATCAACCCACCCATCCGTTTCTGCCGATTCATAGGTCTGCCACAGTGAGGTTAAAAAGTTCATCAGCGCCCTCCTTCTTCCCTAGCTTTATCCGCTTGATAAAGAGTGAATTCTTCATCAACTGGTTTGACTTGTCCTGCTGCCTTAAATGCGTAACTAGACAGTGTGTTCACAATCTCGCAGTCTTCTTGTTCTTTGAAACGTATTATACCGTCTTCCATAACTATCTTGGCAAAGTAAGAACGTAATGGCTGCGTTTTGTCCGTCGGATAAGCAAATGAGTGGAACATGATACCAAAATCAATCGTTTGATTAGCATAGTATGTTTCTGCATGTTCGTATTCTTCTTGGCTAACTTCATCGACTAACCCTAAGCACTCACTCGTACCCAAAAAAACATTACGCCTACCCCCCTTTTTAATTGAGCGTGCCATAATAGCCTCATGCTTATTGGGTAAACGATCATTAATCAAATCAGGGCGATTTTCATTCCAGGTAAAATAAAATTTAACCAAATATTCCACATCGCTGAGATAAGAAACATAGCTTAAATCCGCCTCATAGTTAGCAAGTAATGCCCTAACACCATGTAACTCTGTTTGAATTTGATTGACTACTTTAACTTCAGTTACGACATTTCGTATAGTCGGCTTATAGTAAACAGAATCAACAATTCCTTGCAAGGCCTGACGAGTTGGTATAGCGTAGCTTGACCTCTCTCCACCTCCCTTAGTAGCCGGATTTGTAAAAAGAGCTAAGTCCCCCTTGACTCGCAGATAAAAATTTCTCGATCTGTACAATGTTCTTTCCTCCAATCTTCCTTATTTTCACAACATCCAGTAAAACGCTTTTATTTTAGTCCTGGTTTGCATAAAAGTCAATCTTCTAAAAAATCAAATTAACATTACTGGTATCTTTTTTAATCCCAGCTACATCATCATAATATTCTTCTTGCAATATAAAAATTTGTCCATTTAAGTATGCTCTCGTCGCTTTTAGAAGCTCATCATGTTCCCTAAGATTGACAGTATAAGGCTGCAATTGTTTTAGTTCCTGCTTAATTTCTAACAACTCCTGACCAACTGGATAGGGATTCTCTGATAATTTTTCTTCTAAAATAGTTAGTTGATCAGCGGCATCTCCATAAGAAACTAAGACACCAATACTCTCATCTTTGATTAAGTCCATCTTTTGTCCAGCTCTTTTGAACGACTGCCGTAATTTACCTGATGTCAATTGTGTAGAATAGGTGTTCTGACTAAGGTAATCATAGATTGACTCATTATCAGATATCGGATAATCCATCTGAATTTTATTGTCAGCATAATATTTTTCAAAAAAGTCAACATTCAAATCAGTGACATTGATGGGTGATGTTTTCTGGAATAAAATGGCTTCTGTTGAATCTTTTTTCTGACGAATTTCTTTCAGATAAATTAGATTTTCTTCTTCATCAAATAGATTAACCAAGGTTACTTGCCCCATAGTCCGTTTACCCTCACGATTGCACCGACCTGCCGCCTGTACAATAGAATCAATACCAGCAAAAGAGCGAATCACACGTTCAAAATCCACATCCACACCTGCTTCAATCAATTGTGTACTCACACAGATGAGAGGAATATTTTGAATTAATTCTGACTTTATTTTTTCAATAATATCAAAGCGATGTTGAGCACACATGTTTGTAGAAAGCTGATAGAGTGGCCTGTCAGTTTGTTCCTCCAAAAGTTGATATAATTTTGCAACAGCTGGCTTAGTATTCAATATAATAAGTGTGGACTGATTATTCTCTATAATGGCAGCTGCCAATTCATTTAGAGTCACTTTATTATCATTGTCATCAAACTTTCGTAATTCTGTACGAGTAAATACTTTTTGCTCTGATTCCGTAAGCATCACAATATCAGGCAGTTCTGTATTTTCCCCGCCATAGACTAATCGATGGGAAATCTTCCTAGAATCATAGATAGGTTGGGTTGCCGTACAAAGCACAATCATTGCATTCATCACTTGACAAAGAAAATTCATCGTCAAATTAAAAAGTGTGGTAACTTCTATGGGTAACGATTGTACTTCATCTAAAATCAAAACACTATTCGTCAAATTTGAAAATCGCCTAATATTGGCAGACTTTGTTTTAAATAATGTCTGAAAAAATTGAACCATGGTCGTTAGCACAACTGGACTATTCCAGCTATCCGTTAGATACTGCGCTTGCAAATTTTGACATGTTTCATCGCCAAATTCATCATAGCTCCCATCCTGTTCCTGAACTATATTTGAATGATGCTCAAGAACGCCATCCTTGCCAATAATCTTCTTAATAGCTGAAGCATTTTGTTCCAAAACAGATAAAAAGGGCGTCATATAGAAAAAACGTTTTTTATGCTGATGTCGCATTTGATGGACAGCATAACGCAGACTCAAATTAGTCTTTCCAGCACCTGTTGGTAGATTTAGCCGATAGATTCCACTTGAGTCTTCAATTCCACGCCGCTTAACACGTTCACCAATCACTGTGCGGACACGGTTTAATTCTGTTTTAGGATTTCCAAAACTAGCATATAAATCCTCAACTGATTTGTAATAAGACTCTTGCAAAGTCTTGTATTCCTCAGGATTAAAAGGCTCTAATAATAAATCATAGGCATTGATAGTATCTAGAATATCTGCATTTTTTAGAAAAGATAGATACAATCTAACAAAGCAAGAACAATAAAAATCACGCTCGCTGTTGTCTTGTACAGAGAGGCTGCTCCAAGCTTTCTGAAAATTTTCGAAAGCCTTATCTATTAAATCGTTTAAATTCAGATAACCATATTTTGGCAATTGTTTTTCTAGTACCTGAGCAAATCCCACAACATCACTTGTAAAATGGTAATCTTCCATCTTTCTTCTAATACGATAGTGTAATTTATTATTATCAAATAAACTACTATTTTCAGTATCATTGGACATGGGAATATCATACATACCATGATGAGCAGAAATAACATAGGCTACTATATCATTAAAAGTAGATACTAACCATCTATCTACCTCTAAAGCCTTTACCGCTTGTTGTACCATACGAAACAAATACTTAGCGCCAGCATAGGAATGGTCAACATGCATAGCGGGATTCTTGGTTAATTTATCTTGGAATTTTTGATCGGCTTTTCCTAGATCATGATAAAGGCCTAGCAAAAAAAGCAAATCTCCCTGCCCAATAGAGTCAGCATCTTCTCTTGCTTTGTTAGCTACATTAAAAGAATGTTCCTCTAATGACTGTTTCTTATCTGTTTCATGTTCATAATGTGCTAAAATCATTCATCCACCTCACAAACTACTTATATAAACAAATCGACACTTTAAATAAACAATATCGAAATGATTCGTATAGGCCTATATCCTTTCAACATCTAAAGTATATCAGAAAAATACATTAAATAAACATGTTTTTCGGCGTCTTAGTTTAAATTACGTATTCTATATAACTTTTCCCTTAAAAATACAAATAGAAGCACATAAAATATGTACTTCTACTTGAATCTCAAAAAATATTTTCTGTATTAATCATAGTTATTTTTTTATGCTTTTTATATCCAGAAATATAAAATCTCCATCAAAACGTTGAATATATTTCTGAAAGCCAAATAAACTCAGGGTTTCTATCTCATAGACAATACCATTTTCCAACTCATTAATGATTTTCAATTTTGGAATATCCGCTTCTAATACATCCCTAAATTTACCCGTATACTTAAACTGAATTTTCACCCATTTCTGATCAGAAAGCATTGAGAAAGTCTGGTATCGAACCTGTTCATCCTTAATAAGTCGTTTTTGCTCTTCTTCAGTTAGTGAAAAAGCAGAATTTACAGTAGACTTATGAATAGTTTTAAATCTATCCACCCGAAAATACCTTAATTCCTGCAGTTTATATTGACTCTTAAAATTCTCATCTAATTTGTAAGAAATGCAGTAAAAATAATGACTATCAAAAATAACAGAAATGGGCAAAACAATGTACTCTTCAATCTTGCTAGAGGGCTTTGTATAGCTAAAAGCTAGTGGACGCTGATCGACAATTGCATCAAAAATAGCGGAAATAATCGGCAAAATAGACTTATTAGATTCTCGATAAAACTTTAATTCCTGATAGCTATTGAGCTCAAACTGAGTTAATTTTTTAATTCTTGTACGTTCTTTATCATCAACTGCGCGTTCCACAAAAATATTAATGATTTCAGAGACTTCATCTTTTCGTAAGGCTCGGCTCTCCAATAAGATTTTTGAGAGAATGACTGCTTGATTATACTTTAAATTTCCATACCCTTGTTCATAGTCTGCATAATAGCATGCATATTTTCGTGAAAATTTGATATGCATGTTAGGACGCAATTCTTTTAAATTGGCTTTCAGTTCACTGATATCTTCCTTCATTGTTCGATCACTAATCTTGAACTTAGACAGATACGCATCCTTATTGATCTGATTTCCCTTTTCTAACTCAGACATAAAATAAAGTAATCGTTTCGTCTTTGACTCAGCCATATCATTTAACCTCGCTATTTCTTTTATACAAATTATTCTATTACCAACGGCCTAATTCATATCATAGTGTTATTGCTCTACTCCAACCCTTCATACTCTAGGATAAAGTCGCTTAGGCGGGGTAGCGTCAGGGAAATATAGCCATATTCTGACGTATCAATTAGACCTTTGCGTTTGAGGCGTTCACGATATACAGATAGAAGACTTGGGGTAAAATTGAGACTTTCTCTGAGATCCTTAACACGAGTCTTTGACTGCCTAGACAAGGCTTTCAAGACTTTTTTATCTTGACCTGAGAGTTCTGACCAGATCTTTTGATAAACATAACTCTGTAAGGCTTCATCGTAAGCTTCAAGCAAGGCTTTACGATTATCTAAATAGTTTCTATTTTTCCAGCAGAGATAACCTAAAGTTTGGAAAGCAAAGGAATAGCCAGCAGTCAGATTGGCCATATTGATTGCTTTTTCGTCGGTAAGATTAAAGATTTTACGATAACGCTTCTTGATAGAAATCTTATCCAGTGGAGCTAGATCCAGTCTAGGCGAACGGTAAAGAAAGGTAAGTGTGGCATCATTCTGCAACTCATAGATATTCTCATAAAGCCCCGTCATAAGTAGAAAAATAGGATAATCCTCACGTATCAAGAGCTGAAAGCTACTGGTGAAAATTTTAATATTTTCAGTCTTCGTTACTTCATCTATAGTGACAAGAACTTTCTTATCTAATAGTTTTACTTGAGCCAGCATCTTCTCCAACGCCACTTCAATATCATTGATCGGAGGCACATTCTCAATAGCAGCACCAATACCAAATAAAGTAAGATTAAACTTAGCTTTGATAAATAACTGATGGAGTTCGGGAATGTCATAAAGTTTGGCAACTAAACTTTTAAGTAAGTCGCGATTAGGATTAAGATTGATAACAATCCAGTCACCGGACTCCTTTAAACTATTAGCAATAGCCGTCATGGTTACTGTCTTACCCGATCCGCGTACACCGGTTATAAGATAGGATTGGGAGGCGGAATTCTCTTCATTAAAGTCATTTATAACCGATTGAATCTCAGATGTTCGAGAAATGAAGGTATGAGGGCGTTTTCCAAAGCCCAATGTAAAAGGATTAGCTGCCATCTAAATTCTCCTTATATTAAGATATTAAGCGACCCAAAGAAATTTAGGACGCCTACGGATCAAGCGAAATAGAAAAATCTTCCCTTTTTGCACAATTCGCTACTGATATTTAATTATATAACATTTTATTTCGTATATAACTTTATATAACTTTCACTTTATTATATAACTTTATATAACTTTTTCCAAATTAAAATGATTATTCATGGATCAAAAACCCCATGCTCATTTTGAACATGGGGTTGATGGGTGATAAGCAAATCTTATCTTTCAAGCTTCTCCATCTCTTTAATCCGCTCTACTGTCGCGTCATACTTAGCTTGGTAGTCGGTTTGTTTGTCGCGCTCTTTTTGGACGATTTCTGGTTTGGCGTTTTGAACGAAGCGTTCGTTGCTGAGTTTTTTAGCAACCATGTCCAGTTCTTTCTGCCATTTGGCTAACTCTTTATTGAGGCGGGTCAGTTCTTCCTCAACGTTGAGAAGATCTGCCAGCGGCAGGAAGATTTCAGCACCTGTGATGACCGCTGACATGGCAAGGTCTGGCGTGTCAATGTCACTTGAGATTTCAAGTTTTTCAGGATTGGTGAAGCGCTTGATGTAGTTGACATTGCTATTAAAGAAGCTTTCCAAGTCGCTGTCGCTTGTTTTCACAAGGATGGTGATTGGTTTGCTTGGGGCAACGTTGACTTCCGCACGTGCATTTCGAACACTACGAATCAAGTCTTTGAGACTTTCTACGCCTTTGTGCGCAGCTTCATTTTCAAAAGTAGGATTAACCGTCGGATAGGTTGCTGTGACGATTGAGCCTTGCGCATACTGACCGTAGATTTCTTCCGTCACAAACGGCATGATTGGGTGGAGGAGGCGCAGAATCTTATCCAGCGTGTAGAGGAGAACTGAGCGGGTAATCACCTTCTCATCTTCGTTGTCGCTGTAAAGGACTTCCTTGGTTAATTCCACGTACCAGTCGGCGAATTCATCCCAAATGAAATTGTAGAGGATGTGACCAGCTACACCAAACTCAAACTTGTCAAAGTTTTCAGTAACCTTGCCAATGGTCTCATTGAGGTTGTGAAGAATCCAGCGGTCTGTCACGTTGCTTGCCGTTCCCACAGCGACCTTATCGACATTGGCTGTCGCTTGATCAAGGGTCAAGCCCTCATTGTTCATGAGAATATAGCGGGAAATGTTCCAGATTTTGTTGATGAAATTCCAAGCGGCATCCATCTTTTCGTAAGAGAAACGCACATCCTGACCTGGCGCAGAGCCGTTTGAGAGGAACCAGCGCAGGGCATCGGCACCGTACTTATCGACAACATCCATAGGGTCGATTCCGTTACCGAGAGACTTGGACATCTTGCGACCCTGCTCATCACGAATAAGACCGTGAATCAGGACATTCTTGAAAGGCTGGCGACCAGTGAACTCCAAGGATTGGAAAATCATACGAGACACCCAGAAGAAAATGATGTCGTAACCTGTCACCAAGGTTGAGGTTGGGAAGTAACGCTTGAAGTCTTCGGCATCTGTATCAGGCCAGCCCATGGTTGAAAATGGCCAGAGGGCAGAGCTGAACCACGTATCAAGGACATCTTCATCTTGTGTCCAGCCGTCACCTTGAGGCGCTTCCTCTCCGACATACATCTCACCATCGGCATTGTACCAAGCAGGGATTTGGTGGCCCCACCAGAGCTGGCGGGAAATAACCCAGTCGTGGACGTTTTCCATCCATTGGAGGAAGGTATCATTGAAACGTGGCGGATAGAAGTTCACACTATCATCTGTATCTTGGTTGGCAATGGCATTTTTAGCCAGCTGATCCATTTTGACAAACCATTGAGTAGACAAGCGAGGTTCAACCATAACACCAGTACGCTCTGAGTGACCGACTGAGTGGGTCATTTTTTCGACTTTGACAAGGGCACCGATTTCTTCTAATTTAGCAACCGTAGCCTTGCGGGCTTGGAAGCGATCCATGCCGACAAATTCACCAGCCAGTTCATTCATAGTACCGTCGTCATTCATGACATTGACTTGCGGCAGATTATGGCGCTGACCAACCAGAAAGTCATTCGGGTCATGGGCAGGCGTAATTTTAACGACACCGGTTCCAAACTCAGGATCAGCGTGTTCATCAGCCACGATTGGGATTGGTTTGTTAACGATTGGCAGAATAACATTTTTGCCAATTAAGTCCTTGTAACGCTCATCATTTGGATTGACAGCGACAGCCGTATCTCCAAACATGGTCTCTGGACGTGTGGTTGCGACTTCGAGAGCGCGAGAGCCATCTTCCAGCATGTAGTTCATGTGGTAGAAGGCGCCTTCGACATCCTTGTGGATAACCTCGATATCAGACAGAGCCGTACGAGCTTTTGGATCCCAGTTGATGATGAACTCACCGCGGTAGATCCAGCCTTTTTTATAAAGCTCAACGAAGACCTTACGAACAGCCTTTGACAGGCCTTCATCAAGAGTGAAGCGCTCACGTGAATAATCGACAGAAATCCCCATCTTGCCCCACTGCTCCTTGATGGTTGCAGCATATTCGTCCTTCCATTCCCAGACCTTAGTCAAGAAAGACTCACGACCGAGGTCGTAACGGGAAATGCCGTCTTCAGCCAAGCGGGCTTCTACTTTGGCCTGCGTGGCGATACCCGCATGGTCCATGCCAGGCAGCCATAGGGTATCAAAACCCTGCATCCGTTTTTGGCGGATAATAATATCCTGCAGCGTCGTGTCCCAAGCGTGACCAAGGTGCAACTTCCCAGTTACGTTTGGCGGTGGAATCACGATGGAATAAGGCTTGGCCTTCTTGTCGCCTGACGGCTTGAAAACATCTTGGTCTAGCCAAGTTTGATAACGCCCAGCCTCTACTTGAGATGGATTGTATTTTGGTGAAAGTTGTTTTGACATGTGTGATTTTATCTCCTTTTATTCATCTTTACTATTTTACTATTCAATTTTATTATATCTCTATGATATTTAGTATAAAAATCTGAAACATTCGTACACATAGTTAAAAACCTACTTTGCTTTCTCTTGTCTATAATTTCTTGTAATTTCCTACTGTTCCTATACCAGATTCTCAATAATAGAACAACTATTACTATTACCATAACTCCCAAAAGCGAGTACAACCTCACATTTGCTCTATCCCAGATACCCATTTTATCGTTCTCAAATACACTTGAAATTACTAACACTACATACATTAAAAATGTAGCAATATAGCAGATAATTTTATTTCTTTGCCAAATAAAGTTTATCCTTGATGGAATGTAAGTAACTTCACGTCCCCTATTTAAGAGTGTTAAAAAATTCTTTGAATTAATAAAATTCCAGATAATTATAAAACCTGATATTAATGCCCATCGTTCGATAGAAAATGCTCCTAAAAATAATGAAGCCAAAATTGCTATAGAAATTATTAGTATCATCGATAGCAAGCTAATATTCAATAAAACTCTGAATATTTCTAACATCGAATAAAGAAGAATAACTGCCATCCCCAATAATATTGGGGTACGGAATTGCGATCCCAAATTTAAATTAGCTGGTACTAGAGCAATGTCCATAAACAAAATAATAATATTGCCAATATAAAATAAACATTTCCAAATCAGTTTTAACTGTTTCTTTAACGAGAATTCTCCCTTAAATCTTTTAGGGTAAAACAAATAAATATTAAATCCTGCAGAAATACCTAATATGACTAGAAAAACAATACTTTGTGATAACGAGCCTTTGGTTAAGTAAAGATAGGAAAGAAAGCAGCCAGATAACACAAGCAACAGTGGAAAAATAATCTTTCTATTATTCTTACAAAATTTAAATATTTTCATTTTTACCTTTTCTCATTGTGTCATAAATTAGGTTTATATAATATATATGGGATTTCATTATATTATTTACTCATTTATCTTCTTCACTGAACTGTTCGATTTTTCCGAACAGTTCAACTTGTGCAAAATTTGCACAAGTTCCTACCCCTTCTTAAACCTTACACCGTTTTCTTTTAACTTTTTAACCGTAGCAGGACCGATGCCTGAAATGGCTAGGATTTCTTTTTCGGTACGCTTTTCCAGATCTTCCTTGCTCATAATGCCGGCATCGCATAGATATCGGCCTTTATCTATCTGAATTCCTTTCATGCAGGGGGAATTGAAAAATTCTAAGCGTTTGCGCGGGGAGTCAGGCAGACTGTCCTGGTAATCTTCTGCTAAAGCAATCATTTGATGGATAACAAAGGGTTTGGTTACCAAAAAGGACTGTAGGGGATGCAAAGCAATCTGAAGCGATAACACTGAGTTAGGACGGTAGGTAGAAACTTCATTTGCCATATCAAGCAGCTGAACCCAGTAAGGGTTGTCAAAAACTTGTACGGCTTCCTTATTGACGCTGGCTAAATATTTAAACAATTCTTTAGCCGCATCCATGTCACCTATCAGTATCATGGCAATAAGCATATGCGCTATAACGCCATCATCCTGCCACTCTAGCCCAAGCTGTTCTTCATAAAAATCAGTAATTTCCTCTGTTTTATAAAGGGTGTTATAAACACTCAGCATCAGGTATACAAATTCAGGCGGAAATCTGTCGTCAGCAGCAATTTTAGAGCGTACAAAATCCACTACTTGACCGGCCAGACCGACCAGTCCTTCTTGCAGATAAGTCTCTGTCACAAATGTGATGACCGTCAAGGGACTGCGGGCTTCCAAACTATACCAAGATTCATAATCTGCTTTCTTCCACTCTGCCAAAGCCACTTGATAAAAATCCTGCAGTTCTTTTAAATAGTCAGCTGAAAATTCCGTGCTTCTTAACAGCAAGGATTGAAATTTTGCCTCAAAATGGTTCGGATATCTTGCTAACAGCTTGCTAATCAAACGGAGTTGCGTCTCTTCATCTTCCTCTTCCATTGCTTGGTAAAAGAGCTCGTCTGCTTCATCCATTTCCAAATCTTCAAGATCTAGGACATCAGCTAACTGCTCGAGAATTTCAGGATTGTTAGTCCGTTCAAATTCCTCGAAGAGTCTATTGATCGCTACTTCATCTAAAGCAGATTCTTGCGAAAATAGCGGATAGTTAGCCTTTTCCGCAAACGAAGAAAAATCAATAATGTTGTTTTCTTGTCTCTGCTGCTGTCTGAGCTCTTTTTTGCGATTTTTCTTTTTAGCCATAAGGGCCTCCTTTTTATAAGATACTAGGCTGTTAAACTCTCCGAAGGAATCTGAAATGAAATGGTCATTTACTAAAAATCATGCTTCATTTACCTAATTCCATAAGAGAGCAGGCGATCCATTCACCTCTCCCCTTCCCACTCGGCATAGAACTGCTGGAGGTAGCTTTCCATAAACTCATGGCGCCCTTGGGCTAGGCGCGTGCCTTCTGTTGTATTCATGAGGTCTTTGAGTTTGAGGAGCTTTTCGTAGAAGTGCATGATGGCAGTGTCCTTGCCCTTGCGGTAGTCCTCAAGTGTTAAGTTTTCGCGCGGCTTTTTGCTTGGCTCATGGATGAGTCGACCGTGATTGCCTGAGTAGGCAAAAGCTCTAGCAATACCGATAGCTCCGATGGCATCGAGACGATCCGCATCTTGGACAACCTTGCCCTCTAAGCTGAGTTCAGCGCCGTTGTGGCCGCCCTTATAGGAAATACCTGTCATGATACTGGTGATTTCAGTGATTTGGGCTTGTGATAAACCTTGCTCAGTTAGAAAATCCTTAACCTCAGCCAGAGCCTTGCCTTCATCAAAGAGCTTGCTATCGGCCATATCGTGCAGGAGAGCTCCCATCTCTACGATAAAAAGGTCAGCGCCTTCCGCCTCTGCAATAGTTATAGCAGTCTTAGTGACCCGCGCAATATGCCACCAATCGTGACCGCTGGCTTCGCCAGCCAGAGTTTCCTTCACAAACTGGCGCGTGCTGGTAAGAATCTTTTTCTTATCCATGAGCTGCCTCCCATTCACTCTTAAGCAGTCCGTACCTCAGGTCATCACAGCGATTTCCTTGGACATCCTTACGATCTCGAATCCGTGCTTCTAAGGTAAAGCCCAATTTCTCTGCCACACGCTGACTTTGCTGATTGGTATCATAGCAGTTCAATTCAATCTTTTGAAGGTTGAGGAGGGTAAAACCAAGCTCAATCAGGGCAGCTGCCGCCTCTGGCACGATACCCTGTCCCCAATAATCCGGGTGCAGGGTATAACCGATTTCCAACACATCATCTGCATGACGGTGGTTAAAGTCCACAGAACCAATGACCTTATCCTCTCCTTTTAGCTTTAGGCCATAGCCAGAGGGCAGTTGCTGCTCCGCCTGAGTTTTAGGCAGGACATGCGCCAAATAATAAGCTTCATCCGCAACCGTCTCGACAGGCGGGAAACCTGCAGAATAAGTAACTTCTGGCAAACTGGCATAGTCAAAGACATCAGAAGCGTCCGCAGCTGTCCGCTGGCACAGTAACAGACGCTCAGTTTCGATATCAGGCAGGATATTATTTTCAATAGCTCCAAGCATCTTCATCATTATTTTCACCTTCTAGCTAAACTTGCAGATTACATGAAAAACGCCCCTGTCTAAAGACAGGGACGAATTTATATCTAAATCCGCGGTACCACCCACATTCAGAAAACAAGCCGAGAAAGCTTGTTTTTCTGCAACTTAATTATGCTGTTGTGATCTACCAGCAACCCGTAAAAGCTATCTGTGCGGACTTCTCAACATTACCGCTCTCTGTGACAGATCTTAGGCTTTTACTCCTCTGATATGGGGCTTCCTTTAAATTTTAGGCTTTGAAGCTAACGCCATTTTCCTGCAACTTCTTAACAGTTGCTGGTCCGATTCCTTTGAGAGCAAGCAAGTCTTTTTCAGTCCAGTTCGCAAAATCAGCTGCTGAATGAATTCCAGCTTCATAAAGTGTTTCAACCAAGTTAGCACGCACATCAGCTACTTCTTTTGAGGCTGCAAAATCTTCAAGAGAAGTTGTTACCACTTTTGAACTGGTCGACTTAGGCGCTGCTCCCTGCTTAGAGGCTGAATTCTGAGCGGGCGCTTCTGTCATTGGGACGGCTGGCTGAGACTTTAATAAGCCTTGACGTTTCATTTGCAATTTTAATGCTTTTTTGCGATTTTTCTTTTTAGACATGTGTAACTCCAAAAACTTTTTTTATTATTATAGCAGGTTATTTCCAGAAAATAAATACTAAATCGCCTAGAAATCGCAATTCTAGGCGATTCGTCATCATTTTGTAAACTAAATGACGTATTCGATTAACCTTTTATCCCTCAGAAACAGTTTAAGAGACCAAAAGAGGCAATAAATGTGATTTATTCCAAGAATCTACTCTTTTTGTTCTCTAGTACTTCCTTTTACCAAATAAACCATCAGGCAGATCATGAAACTTTTTGCCTTGGTGGTAATTAGCCATTTTTCCTTGTAAAAACTGGTAGGCATCCAGACGGCTTTCATAGCGAGTAAGGGCTTCCTTAGCACGTTCATCGCCGTCTTCTTCCCAGACTTGCTGACTAGCCTTAATCGCTGTTTCATTGACCATGATTTGGCTATTGAGCCAATCTTCAAGGTCTTTTAAAAATTCCTGTTCATAAGTCATTACTGTAGGCTCCTTCATCTCTAATTACCCTATTATAGCATCTTCGTCAGCCGAGTAAAACCATCAAAATTGGAATGACAATGACGGTTATCACCGTTGTCTCAGTAACCATAGCAGCAGCATAATCTGCATCTGCCCCGTAGAGTCTGGAAACAACTGGAGCGTTGGTCATAACAGGCATAGCTGACTGGATAATAAAGACCTCTTTCATGAGATGGGGCAGTCTTGTTGGCATAACCATTATAGCCATCAAGAGCGGTGCTATAACAAAGCGCCCTAGGAGAATTAGGAGATTATCTTTACCAAGAGCAAGGTTCTTCAAGCCAACTTTAGAAATGGATAAGCCAATAAAAATCATGGATAAGGGAATTGTAATATTACCCAAATAAGTCAGGTCTGCTATGACGAAGTGAGGCAGTTTAACATTGAATAAGACCAAGACAACCCCCAGTATAAATCCTAACAGGGGAGGTGACAGGATTTTCTTTAAGCTATCTGTCCAATTAAGCAAGTGCTTGCTTTGCCCATCGCGCTGAATTAGATAGAGGCCAATCGTCCAAAAGAAGGTCGTATTACACATATAGTAAACCAGAACATAGGGGATACTGCGATCGCCAAAGAGAGCTTGATTAATGGGGAGTCCAACAAAAACCGTATTTGAGTTGAAAAACATGGAGGCAAAAAGACCTCGATGGGATTTATCAACCCGAAAGATTTGTGCTATCGCTAGGGCGATTCCCAATAAAATGGTCATCGATAAAGCGGGATAGCGAAGCTGAGGCAACATCTCTTTTAAATCAGAGGCAGAAAATCTCCCTATAATCGTTTCAATCATGTAGCAGGGCAGACCAATCTGTGTGACCAAACGAGCTAAGATAGCAGAGGATTTATCGTCAAACCAGCCTCGTTCAGCTAGGAGGTAGCCGAGTAAAACCATGACTAAAATAGTGATAATTCCTGAAATACTCCCAAGAAAAACAGACACTTTTTCCTCCTCTAGCCTTGCTCCAAATCTGCTAAGTAATCCAGCATAGCCTGTCCAGCTGCAAGTGCATGGTCAGCTTTAAAACCATGACCAGCTCCTGGTAAAACTTTTAAACGGGCCTGTTTATAGACTTTTTGTGCTCGCTCTGAGTAAACCAAAGGAACGATAGAGTCGCTATCACCATGCACAATAAGAACAGGGCGTTGGTAGGCAGCTATTTCCTCATAAATGTCAAAAGACAAAGCATCCCTATTGTAGACAGATCCGACACTAACGCCCATAATCTGTTTGGATTGGGGGTCTGTACCGTACTTGGCCTGACGCTCAGCCGCATCATCCTGCAAAACAAAAGCTGGATAAAACAGTATAAGACCAGCCACTTGCTCGGGAATCTGTCCAGCAAGGTAAGCCGAGACAAAACCGCCTTGGCTTTCTCCCAACAGATAGATACGCTGCTTATCAATACGAGGATCCTGCTGCATGTGTCGAATAACCGCCAGCAAATCATCAGCTTCGGTTAAGACAGACATATCTGTAAAGAGACCGTCACTCTGGCTTTGACTGCTGCCACCGCAAAAGTCAAAAATGTAGGCAGCATACCCAGCGTTACAAGCCATCTCAGCGTAATCCACATTCTTGAGATAAGTAGCCCTAAAACCATGCGACATTATAATGACAGGCAATTTTTCCTGTCTGCTATCAGGCAGATAGAGTTTTCCATAAATACTGAGTTCATCTCTTTTTAACCATAGTTCTTGAATTTCCATAATAGACTCCTTTAACATAAGATAGTGAACTGGTTTAAAAGGTCCAATGAGGATTTTGAAACATTAAGGCTGAAAAATAAAACTGCGATAGCCAATAATTTTGCAGCGCTTATAATCCTAAAAAAGTGGAGTCTAGGACAAAAGTCCAGACCCGTTTCCTAGATTTACCAGATCGACGCAGTGGTTGGGAGTAAGACTTGTTGGCTATGCCAACTTAGTCTTGCTTCTCACTATTGCGCCAAGAGTTTATTCAAAAACAGGAAGACTGGACAAGTTTTGCCCAGCCTCTTTTAAGTATATCTGCCACCACCGAGAATCGAACTCGGAACGGAGCATTACCATTGCTCTATTATACCATTTAACTACAGCGGCCACCTAATTATAATATCATAGTCGTTAATTTCTGACAAGGTATAAATCTGAAAAACTTACTAGGTGTTTCAGATTCTTACTTAGTCTTACCATCCCAATTTTCAAAGCCACTTTCTAAGACGTAGATTTCCTTGTAGCCAGCCTTTTTGAGTATGGGCACAGCACGGGCAATAGCCTGACTGCGCATATTATCGTAAAGTAAGACAGGCTTATCCTTACGCAGGGCTGATAGTGATTCTTTAAATTGCTCAATCTGGAAATTGCGAGCTCCTAGAATATGTTTCGTTTGAAAAGCTGATGAACTGCGTAGATCAATAATTTGGCCGCCATGCATAAGTCCTTGAAATTCGCTGTTGCCGATGAACTTAGCAGCACGACGAATTCGCAGGTAGCGCCAAGCGGACCAACCTATGAAGGCCAGTAAAATAATAGCAGTGAAAATCCAGTTGATAGTCGTTTGCGACATAAAACAAATACTCCTTTTTTATAAGATACAAAGGGCTGATTCGCCTTAGCGAAAATTTTTAATTGAGATGATTTGGTCAAAAATCTCCGTGCTTAGGCAAAACTGCAAGAAAAGTAGTGGCTAGCTAGATGATAAAATAGCTCTACCCTGCGAGCTATTTAAGATTAATTTCTATTTAAATTAGGCAAATTGACGAGCTAAACTTGCCGCTCCGATAATGCCGGCATCGTTGCCCAGTTCAGCGATTTTAATTTTAGTAGACATTTTAACGGCTGGAAAGGCAAACTGCAAGAAATATTTTTCTACACGGCTGCGCAGAAATTCTCCAGAAGCAGACACACCGCCACCAAGTACAACAGAATCTGGGTTAAGAGTGTTTCCTAAGTTAGCTGCTGTTAATCCAAGGTAGAAAGCAACTTTCTCAACAACTGCATCCGAAAACTTATCCCCAGCCGCAGCTGCAGTGAAGATATCCTTGCTGGTAACATCATCACCATTATCAATAGCTGCTTTTATATTGGAGTCACTTTCATAAGCTTCAGCCAGCTGGCGAGCTAGGCGTACTACGCCCGTAGCTGATGCTACAGTTTCAAGACAGCCTCGGTTGCCGCAAGTGCACTCAAAGCCCGTTTGAGGTTCAACATTAATGTGACCAATTTCACCACCAGCACCAGCAACACCGTGAATCAGATTACCATCAGCGATAATACCGCCGCCAACACCGGTTCCCAAAGTCACAAGGATAACGTCCGGCTGATTGCCGCCAGCACCAGTCCAAGCCTCTCCTAAGGCAGCTACATTAGCATCGTTGTCAATGGCAAAAGGAATGCCGGTTTCTTTTTCGATGACTGAACCAACTTCTTGTTTGTCAGCCCAATTAAGATTAAAAGCTCCCGTGACAGTTTTCTTATCACGGTCAACAGCCCCTGGCGATCCCATGCCAATGCCAATGAAATCCTCGCTCGTCAGACCATAGAGATTCAATCGATGCTTGAGTGATTCTACAATGTCAGGGACAATGTGCTTCCCATCTTCCAAAATATTAGTCTCAATTGCCCACTTTTCCTGAATGTCACCTTCAGTTGTCAGAATACCAAACTTAATTGTTGTCCCACCTAGGTCAATTCCCAGCAATTTTTTAGCCATTCGTATGTCCTGCCTTTTCTAGTCTTTCTTTTTCCAAGCGATGTTCCCGCCGCAAGATCAACTCAGCTTTTAGATAATCCTCTTTTTCTAGAAGACCGCCCTGATAGAGGCCTTCCAGTTCAATTTTCATCATCTCAATATCATACAGACGCTTACCCAAATAAACGATTATACCAAAGCGTTTGAGCAGCTGCTGAACATCGTATAAAGTTTTCATAACAATGATTGTAACAAAAAAAGCGACCGCTTTCAAGACCGCTATGACAAGCTTTGGGAATTTTTCAGCCTAATGAAAGATCACTTATGTCGCTCAAAATTCAGTACAAACCTTAGTCTGTTTTTAATCATTTCACTATCCATTTGACAAAGACCCCTCCAGCCCTTGGGACTTGCTCAATAGACAAAAATAAGGTTGGGACGACCCAACCTTGGACATATTAATCTAGTTTCTAGATCACAGCTCTGGTGCGTGACCTAGTTCAGCCTGCAGCATCCAGATGGTCTTCTCAGCATCTGCTTGGGCTGCTGTAAAAATATCATTCGATGGATTGTCACCTTCTTCATCGGTAACATCCAGACCAACTTGATAGAGCTTATCTAAATAGGTATAAACCTCTACTAAGCGCACTAGGTGTTCCGACATAGATTTGGACCAAGTACCCTTTTCTTCAATGAGTTTTGATTGCTGATCAAATTCTCTCAGCGTTGAATAGGGAGATCCGCCAAGTGTAATCAAGCGCTCACTGATTTCATCCAAACTTGCATTGAGGGTATCCATAAGTTCATCCATCTTGGGATGCAGATATAAAAATCCTGCTCCGCGCATATACCAATGAACCTGGTGAACAATAGAAACTGCTTTAGATAAGTCAGCTACCGCTTGATTGAGAACAGCTTTTGTTTTAGCGCGCGGGTCAGCTGCTTGTGGGTCTATATTTTCAGTTAGGCTTTCATAAATAGTTTCAACAGAATTTGCCATATATAACTCCTCCTCAGAATAAAGGCTAGGCAGTTGTAAAACTGCTTAAATAACGAATAGTTACCTATTTTAGAAACCTTATTTAGAATGATTCTTATCTGGTAACACCTTTATTATAGGTTTTTTCACAGCTAAGTGCAACTATTTGAACTTTTTTCGGATAGATAGGTATGGAGAGTATATTGATTATGGCCTTGGGTGCCAGTCTAGGTTCTTTTATCGGTTTAATTGTCGATCGGTTCCCAGAAGAATCTATTATAAAACCGCGCAGTCATTGTAATTATTGCGGCCAAACCTTGCCTATTAGGGATCTGATTCCTATTTTCTCACAACTTATCAATCGCTTTCGCTGCCGGTTCTGCGGTCAAAGCCTCCCTTTAACATACAGCTTGCTGGAAGTTAACTGTGCTCTGATTTTTTGGCTGGGCTGGCAGGGCGAATTGGATTGGTCGCAAATCTTTTTGGTCTTCACCAGTCTAACCCTAAGTCTCTACGACATTCGCAATCAAAGTTATCCCCTAATTATTGTGCTGTTAGCTGGTTTAATCTTACTATTTTTTTATCACGGAAATTTGCTTTTTGGCTTTTTTATATTAATGGGAATTATCTGCCAGTTAATTCCCTTGGGAATAGGTACCGGTGACTGTTACTATCTTGCTCTTTTAGCTATTAGTTTAGACTTACGAAACTTGCTTTGGATCATCCAGATGGGCAGTCTTTTAGCTATTTTTGCACTTCTTCTCCAAAAGAAAAAGGGACCTCTAGCATTTGTCCCCTTTCTTAGCCTGGCTTATATGGTGGAAATGGTCTTGATGGCAATATGGTCACCTTATTAGCATCAAAAGGAGTTTTAAATGGGCTTCTTGCCACTCATCTCTTTCATCCACTTGGGCAGCTCCCTGCTGATGGCGGTAGGGAGAACGACATAATTATCCTTAGAGAGATCATCTGCGATCGCTGAGTGAAGATAAACCGCAGTTGCAACAGTCTCAAATAGATTGTCTCTAAACTGAGCAGCAAGACCTGCAATCATGCCGGCTAAGGTATCTCCCATACCCCCAGTTGCCTGATAGGGACCGCCCACGCGCAATTCGCCTAGATGCCCCTTTTGATCAAAAATCTTGGTTTGGTGTGATTTTGCAACGAGAATAGTCGCTGGCGGAAATTGAGTAAGGGCCGCCTGTGTATTCTCCACTGTTTGCTCCGAAATACTGATACCAGACAAGCGTTCCCATTCCTTTTGATGAGGCGTTAGGATTAGCTTACCGATAGGCCAACTAATCGGACTTTGTTCGGCCAATAAATCGATCGCTGAACCATCTACTACTAATACCTGATTTGCGCGGGCAACAGCTTGAACAGCACTTAAGGCTGCTTTGCCTGCCTCACTATCACCCAGTCCTGGACCTATTAAAACAAGGTCTGCAGCTTGAATTTGTTGAGTCAATCGTTTTCTGTCTGTCACATTAAAAGCCATAGTTTCTGGTAAATGGGCATGTAAAGCAGAAATATTGGTCTGATCAGTTGCAACTGTGACTAAACCTGCTCCGCTCTTGACAGTTGCTAGGGCTGCCATTATGATAGCCCCGCCATAAGGGTAGAGGCCGCCGATAAGGAGGACACGGCCAAAAGTCCCCTTATGACTCTTAAGGGGACGGGGCTGTATTATTTTCCTTGCTAATATGTCATCAATAATCATAGTGTCACACTTCTTAGCGCTGCTTGATAAGTTTGTTCGAGAAGCATAGTAATGGTCATGGGACCAACACCCCCTGGAACGGGAGTAATGAGGCTAGCTAGCTCTACAACTTCGTCAAATTTCACATCACCGATGAGCTTACCATCGTCATCACGATTCATCCCGACATCAATAACTACTGCTCCTTCCTTGACAAAATCCTTGGTTACAAAATGGCCCTGACCTATAGCTACAATCAAAATATCTGCCTGTTTGCAAACATCCGCCAAATGACGGGTTCGCGAATGAGTAAGGGTTACTGTAGCATTTTTACCCAAGAGGAGCTGAGCCATAGGTTTACCAACAATATTAGAACGCCCGACGATGACTGCCGTCTTACCCTCTAGGTCTACTTCATACTCGCGCAGCATTTCCATGATACCAGCAGGTGTACAAGGCACCATCAACGGTCGACCTGACCATAAATGGCCTGTATTCATAGGGTGAAACCCGTCGACATCCTTGTGAGGGTCAATAGCTAAAATCACACGTTTATCATTGATATGATGGGGCAAGGGCAGCTGAACCAGAATCCCGTGATAAGCTGGATCTTGATTATATTTAGCGATTAACTCGAGCAACTCTTCCTCACTAGTGGCATCAGACAAACGAAGGGTTTCACTTCTAAATCCCGCTGCCAGAGCTGCCCGTTCTTTATTACGTACATAAACTTGACTAGCTGGATCATCCCCTACAAGAATCACAACTAGGCCTGGCACAAAGCCATGTTCCGACTTAAACTGAACAACTTTATCGGCTAACTCAGCTTGCTTTTTCTGAGCTAGGGCTCTACCATCAATTAATTTTCCTGACATTGTTCTCTCCCTACTATCAATAAGTACTTTTCTTTATTATACCAAAAAAGGCCTAGGTAAACTACGCCTTATTTCAGTACTCCTATCTTATTCAATTAAGATAAATGGTGATTAGTCTTAGCAACTTTATGCATCTCATCCTTGATCGGACAGGCACAATCACAATCACCACAGGAACCTTTTTGTTTGATATAGTGCCTAATACCGCCTAGCATTGCTAGGACAATTAAACTGGCAATGATAATTGTTGACATCTTAATACCTCCTCGATTATTGTTCTTGTGCCAACGGCAAAGATTCCAAGGTGATAACAGTCTCCTTGACTTGACGCGGTTTTCTTAGAATGAAGTAACTCATAAAAGCGAGAAACACAGCTGCTATGACTGTCCAGGAAGTCACCGCTTTTCCATATAGCAGAACCAAGCCAAACTGATACATAATTAGGCTGACCAAGTAGGCTAATCCTGTTTGAAAGCCTATAGCCAGTAGGGTCCATTTGAGATTGCCCATCTCCCGCTTGATAGCACCAATAGCGGCAAAGCAAGGAGCACACAGGAGATTAAAAGTTAAGAAAGAGTAGGCTGCCAATGCTGTGTAGTCTCCCCGTAAACTAGTCCACAGAGCGTGACTGGTCTCTGTAGCATTAGGATTGTGATAGAGAATTCCAAAGGTTGCGACAACCGTTTCTTTGGCCGCCAGTCCTGTGATCGCTGCAACAGTCGCCCGCCAGTTGCCAAAGCCCAACGGTGTAAAAATCCAAGCCAATAAGCGACCGAGGCCGGCCAAGATACTATTCTCAGTTTCGACTGCCTGAAGGGCAAAATTATAGGAAGACATAAACCAAATTAAGACTGTCAGGCTAAAAATAATGGTCCCAGCTCGTTTGACAAAGCTCTTTGCTTTTCCTAAAGCATAACGCAGAACAGCATTGACCTTGGGCAGGTGATAACTTGGCAACTCCATAATAAAGGGGCTGGTATAGCCTCCCAGAATACTGGTTTTTTTGAGAGCTATTCCCGATAGAATAATGGCCACCATCCCCATAAAGTAGGCACTCGGTGCAATCCAAGGATTGTGCGGGAAAAAGGCTCCAGCAATCAAAGCTATAATGGATAATTTAGCAGAACAGGGCATAAAGGTTGCTGTCATGATGGTAATACGACGATCCCGTTCATTTTCAATGGTTCGGCTCGCCATAATCCCCGGCACGCCACAGCCAGTCGAAATTAGCATAGGAATAAAAGATTTACCGGATAGTCCAAATCGTCTAAAAATGCGATCCATGACAAAGGCGATTCGACTCATATAACCAATGTCCTCTAAAATTCCTAAACAAACAAAGAGGACAAAAATTTGCGGTAAAAATCCTAAGACCGTTCCGATACCGGCAACAATGCCATCAATAATCAGCGACTGAAGCCAATCAGCCACTTTTAAATCTTGTAAGATAGCTGCCACAGCATCAGGGACATACTGACCAAAAAGGACATCATTGACCCAGTCAGTCCCCATGGTTCCTACCGTTTGGATAGATAGGTAATAAACCGAAAACATCACTGCAGCAAAAATCGGCAAGGCCAAAATTCGGTTGGTAATAACCTTATCAACTTTATCTGATAAAGAGAGCTTGAAATCATCCTTTTGACTCTGGGCCATCTGGCTAACTTTTTCAATAAAGGCATAGCGCTGATTGACGACCAGAGACTCAGAATCTTCGGTAAAGATTTCCTCTGTGATCCTGATAATTTCATCGATTTCTTTCCTTTGAAAAGGAGACAGATCAAGTTCATCTTGAACCAACTGATCACGTTCAAAAAGCTTTATGGCATAAAATCGGTTGGACATCTCCGGTACCGTCTGACCTAAAACGTCCACAATTTGAGCGAGAGCCGCTTCAAACTTGTCATCGTAAGTAGGGTATTGCACAGTTTCAACTGTGCTTTTGGTCGTTTGACAAGCTTTTTTAATAGCCTTATCCACGCCCGTATTCTTCAAGGCACTGGTCGCAATGACAGGGACTCCCAACTGGTAGGACAGTTTTTCCAGATCTATAGTTTTCTTCTGTCCCTTAAGAATATCACTCATATTAAGGGCAATAGTGACAGGAATACCAGTTTCAATCAATTGAGTCGTTAAATAAAGGTTGCGCTCCAAATTAGTCGCATCAACAACATCTAGAATAGCATCGGGCTGGTTGCTCAAGAGGTAATCACGCGCCACTTTCTCTTCTGGACTGTAAGGAGACATGGAATAAATTCCAGGCAAATCCTGAACAGCAACCTGCCGCAACTGTTTTACTTGGCCGCTCTTTCGCTCAACTGTTACCCCTGGCCAATTACCAACGCGCTGGCTAGTTCCTGTCAGTAGGTTGAAAAGGCTGGTTTTACCGCTATTAGGATTGCCAATTAAAGCTACTTCTATCATCATCTCACCGCCATTCTAATTTTTAATTCTAACGACACTGATCATTTGAGCTTCTGATTTTCTAAGAGTAAGTTCGTAACCCCGTACAGTAAGTTCGATAGGATCCCCCAGAGGAGCTACCTTTCGAAGATGAACTTTTGTATGCTTGGTTAACCCCATGTCCATCAAGCGCCGTTTGGCCTCATTAAGCGCAAAAATATTAGCAATATAAGCGGACTCACCAACCTGTAATTCTGATAAGGGCAAGATGCTGGTGTCCTCATGGACTTCAGCTACGTCAATGCAACTCAGAATTGAAGCATCAAAGGCTAGACGGTTAGCTTTTAAAAGTACAATAGCGCTGCTTTTAGTCCTAGAGATCAGTTCCAACTGAGTACCAACCTTGAGTCCCAAATTAGATAGGTGACGTAAACTATCCTTAGGCAAGTCAATACTGATGATTTGGTAAGGAATATTAAGTTTAGCTTCTTGCAAAATCACAGTTTTGTTCTCCTTTTATTAAGCTATGGCAGAAGCTTATTATCTAAGCGCTCCGCAGATAACAAAGACCAAGTACTAGGGTTAATAGGCTCCCCTCTTGCTAACACCATTTGGTTAGTTAAATCAACTAACCAAATATCGTGTCGCAAAACCGCTCTACTTATCCAGTAGCTGATCAGAAGTTGGAAATTAAGCTCGCAAAGCAAGGCATCAATGAAAGACCCAAAGGAAAGCAAGGTAACCAGAATCTCTAATTGCTCAGTAATCATTTCTTCCTTTCCCATTATCGCAGCTTTCTAATTTTTAGACAACGGCTTCACAGAGTCTTTGGAGTGCTTTAATAACCAATATAAATACTAGTTTTATTTGTCCTTATTATAGCACAGAAAAGCTGTAAATTCGCCTGTTTTCAATAGATTAGAATGGTTATAATAGGGTGCTCTTAACAGTTCTTATTCCAGATTTAAACTGTAAAATACTTTTCAACTATAAATTGAGCATAATACGTTTTTTCCATTGATAATGAATCCTCAGAAAAAGAAGTCACAATCAAAATATGATAAGAAAACTTGCCTAGCATCGACCAGCTGTGTAACTAATACAATTAAAAAAAGCCAAGATAAAAATTCTCAGCCTCTTTATACAAACGCGTTATAAGAACTTGCCTTTTTTCTGTTTATCCCAGCGGTAAAATAGAAAGACGAGGGAAATTGATTCCTTCTCTATTCTCCTACTTACTAAACTCTCATAAGACTTTACCTAAGAAGTCCTTGGTCCGCTCTTCCTTTGTTTGATCAAAAACCTGCTGCGGACTCCCTTCTTCTACGATGACACCGCCATCCATAAAGATAACACGATCTGCGACTTCTTTGGCAAATCCCATTTCGTGGGTGACGATAACCATGGTCATACCGGACTTAGCCAAGTCTTGGATAACAGCGAGCACTTCCCCAACCATTTCGGGATCGAGAGCTGATGTGGGTTCATCAAAGAGGAGAACATCTGGATCCATGGCTAAACCGCGTGCAATTGCAATCCGCTGCTGCTGACCTCCTGATAACGATGTTGGATTGGCTTTGGCCTTATCTTTCAGTCCAACCTTGTCCAGTAATTCATAGGCTTTTTCTTCTGCCTGAGGTCGAGACTGTCCTTTGATTTTCGTTGGTGCTAAAGTAATATTTTCCAGTACATTCATATTAGGAAAGAGGTTAAATTGTTGGAACACCATTCCCATTTTCTCACGCATCTTGAAAACGTCGTTCCTTTTATCTGTAATATCAACACCTTCAAAGCTGATCGTTCCTTTAGTCGGCACTTCCAGCAGGTTCATGGCACGCAGGAAAGTAGATTTCCCTGATCCCGACGGACCGATGATGGCAACAACTTCTCCTTTTTTAATTTCTAAATCTATTCCTTTGAGAACTTCGTTATTGCCAAAATATTTATGCAGATTTTTAATACTAATCAATGTATCTGTCATTATTTTTGTCCTTTCCCAAGACGGTTTTCAAGTGACTTTTGTCCAGCTGTCAAAATAGTTGTCAGCACCAAATAGTAGAAAGCAGCGAACAAGAGGGGTTCCAGTGGAATATAGGTTGTCGCTAAGACCGTTTGGGCGCCGTTCCACAATTCCATGATACCAATAGTCTGCAAGAGTGAACTGTCTTTAATAATGGTGATAAATTCATTTCCCAAGGCAGGCAGGATATTTTTAAAAGCCTGAGGCAACACCACGTAACGCATTGCCTTGGCTGGCTTAATTCCCAGCGAATAAGCCGCTTCGGTCTGACCTTTAGGAACTGCTTCAATCCCAGCACGAACGATTTCTGAAATATAGGCACCGCTATTTAAAGACAGAATAATAATACCTGGAATCAAGCGGGAAAAGTCTAACTCAACCGTACCAAAACCAATTGACGGTGCATTTTTAAAGTCCATCCAAAGAAAGGCAATCATGATTTGAACAACCATAGGTGTTCCACGAAAGACCCAGACATAAAAGCTAACCAGCCAGTTCAGTAACTTGATGTGCGAGCGTTTGGCAAGGGCCACCAGAACACCCAAGATGGTTCCAAATAAAACGACACAGATAGAAATCATGATGGTGACAATCACGCCATAGTTAAAGTAACCCCAATATTTGGGTAAAAACGAAAAATCAAAATTCACAGATTTACTCCTATTATACGGCTTTGAGCCATTCTTAAAGGCCAGCTAGATATGTTTTAAATTTTAGCTGCTTATCAATAATTTTATAACCAATTCTATCATAAAATGAATAATAATACAATATCTGTTTATAAAATTAGTTCTCCCTATTAAAAAGGAATTAAAGATTATTCGGACTATCGAAAGCCTATATTGGCTAGTAGAGTGAGAGATTCACAGCAAAACTAGGATTAGGGATCAGTAAAGTTGACTCCATTTTACTCCCTTAATAGTCCAGCAGACTTAATAAAATAGGGAACTAAAAACCGAAACGCGGAGCTTCCAACTGATCACTGCACAGAGCTATTATAAGAGATTATAGGTGCCGAAAAATTTTATCCTGGACACACAGGCCCCTGCTTTTGGATTTGAACAGCAGGCAAGGCTAGTTTAAAGACCCAATTTGTAAAATTAAGCTAGACAGAAAAAAGCCATTTATGTTAGGCTCAGATAAACACCACATTTGTCTGAGAGGAACTACCATAAATGACCTACACCCATCTTACCACAAACGAACTCGTAATGATAGAGGCTTACTACCAAGAAAACAAGAAAGTTGGTGATATTGCAAAATCTCTAGGGAGATCTAAGCAAACCATTTACAAGGTCATCCACTTTCTAAAAGAAGGTTACTCAGCCTATGAATACTATGACCAGTACAAAACGAATAAAAAGCGCTGTGGCCGTCGACAAACACAATTATCAAAGCCTGAGAAAAAGCTCATTGATGATCATCTGAAACGGGATTGGAGCTTAGATGTCATCAAGGGCGTTTACGCTGATGTTATTGCTTGTTCGATGCGGACTCTCTATCGTTTAGCTGACCGAGGGATCTTTGACAAACAAGAGCTCCCTTGGAAGGGAAAACGCAAACCCAATGGGAAAAAAGAAACACGAGGGAAGCAAGCTTTTCGTAGAGACATCCGTGAAAGGTCGACAGTTTATCCAGACTTTGACACTGAGTTTGGTCATCTTGAGGGTGATACCATCGTTGGTAAGAATCACAAGAGTGCGGTGATTACATTAGTTGAGAAACAATCCAAAGCTATTATCACGCTTCAAACCGCAGGAAGAAAGGCTAGTGATATTGAATGCTCAATCAATCGCTGGCTCTCCCGATTTCCCAAACATCTGTTCAAGTCCATCACATTTGACTGTGGAAAAGAATTTTCTAACTGGAAATCCATTTCAAATCAACATGATATTGATATCTTCTTTGCGAATCCTGGTTGTCCTGGGCAACGAGGCCTTAATGAGCATTCTAACGGTCTGTTAAGAAGACACGGACTACCTAAGCAGATGGATTTTAAAGGTGTTTCACAAAACACCTTATCAGCTATAGCTGATAAGAGAAATAGAATTCCTAGAAAATCTTTAAATTATCAAACCCCTTATCATGTTTTTCTGAGTCAGGTGAAACTGTCCAACTTAATTTGACAATTTAAGAGATAAGAAAAAGACCTCCGAGGTGTTAGATTTTAAATCCAACTCCTGAAGATCAATTCAATTATCTTTTTAATTTCTATTTTGTTTTTAATTAGTAGAGCAGATCATAGATTTCCATAGCAATCAAGTCAATGCTGTCAAAGGTGTAGGTTTCACGCGCCTTAATATCACGCAATGTGAAAACAGGGCCATTTTCGGGGTCGTTAGCAAAAGAAACTTCTGCAACAACGAGGCCGTCACGTTCAAAATTCCTCTTTAAGTTGCCTCCATCTGTCGTCATCAAATTCAGACGATCAATAATTCTCACCAAATGTGATTCCATGTAGATTCTCCTTAACTAAGATACAAATCCGCAAAATATCGTATGAATTTCAGGAACTCTTGCATCATAATGTTTTTAACTATCCCTATTTTACCATAAAGTAAAAGATTGAGATAGATGAAAAGCCGGAAATCACTGTGATTTTTACATTATTAATTCTCTTGGTAGGATTGGTAAAGAATTGCTTTGATAGCATGCATACGATTTTCCGCCTCTTGGAAGATAACCGAGCTGTACTTTTGGAAGACTTCATCGGTAATCTCTAATTCACTATAGCCGTACTGCTCGTAAATGCTATAACCAATATCGGTATTGGTATCGTGGAAAGCTGGCAAGCAGTGCATAACAATCAGATCAGGATTATCAGCCAAATCAAGCAGCTCTTTGTTGACCTGATAAGGCAGGAGCAAGTCAATTCTGTCCTTAAAATCGACTTCTTCTCCCATAGACACCCAGACATCCGTATAAATCATATCGACCCCTTTTACGTCTGTCACATCATCCGTCACTTTTAATACAGCACCTGTATTGTGCAGGTGTGCTAAATCAATGATAGCCTTACTAGGCTGTAAGTCTTTGGGGGCAATAATGGTACAGTTGACACCGAGAATGGCTGATGTTACCAGAAGGGAATTAGCCATATTATTGCGGCCATCTCCTAGGTAGGCGATACTCAAACCATCAAGGCTGCCAAAGTGCTCCGTCAGAGTCAAAAAGTCCGCTATCATCTGGGTAGGATGCCAGGTGTCTGTCAAACCGTTCCAAACTGGAACGTTGGCATAGACGGCTAAGGTCTCAATATCTTCCTGCCTGAATCCGCGATATTCGATGCCATCGAACATAGAACCGAGAACTCTGGCTGTATCAATAATTGATTCTTTTTTACCCAGCTGGATTTCACCAGCACCTAGATAGGTAATGTTCATTCCCAAATCTTGTCCTGCCACTGTAAAGGCTGAACGTGTTCTAGTAGAAGTCTTTTCAAAAATGAGAGCAATATTTTGTCCTTCTAGATAGTTATGAGGAACCTTATCCTTTTTGAGCTGCTTAAACTTAGCAGACTGGGTAATTAAATCTAGCAGTTCCTGTTTTGTGAAGTCTATTTCTTTTAAAAATGATTTTGCCATGGTTACCCCTTTTGTATTTTTATACAATAATTCTATAATATTTTGCGTTTTTGTCAAGAATAAACTGTATTTTATTCATTTTTATAAAATTAGCACTCTCACTCTTCCTCTGCTAAAATTATAATCTTTTTACTTGATTTCTAAGTCATGAGTGTTATAATAACATCATAGAATTTGACCTTTATTGACTATAAGGCCAAATCAGTCAGATTGGAGGTAATCCTATGTTATGTCAAAATTGTCAACTTAACGATGCTAGCATACATCTATACACAAATGTCAACGGGCAGCAAAAGCAGATTGATCTCTGCCAGAACTGCTACCAGATTATGAAAGCCGATCCAGAAAATATTCTCAATAGTAACCCCACTAACCAATCCATGGATTCTTTCTTTGATGATTTCTTTGGTGATTTAAACAATTTTCGCGCCTTTAACCAAGAACTGCCTAACGCTCCTCAAACAGAAGCTGGTAGATCAGGCGGCAATGGAAATGGCAACAACAGTGGAGGCGGCAACAACCGCAGACGCCGTCCGCAGCCCCAAGCACCTCAGCAACCTCAAGGAATCTTGGAGGAATTTGGTATCAACGTCACAGACATTGCCCGTCGCGGTGATATTGATCCTGTTATTGGGCGCGACCAAGAGATCGTGCGAGTAATTGAAATCCTCAACCGTCGGACAAAAAACAATCCGGTTTTGATCGGGGAACCCGGTGTAGGTAAGACTGCTGTCGTCGAGGGCTTAGCTCAAAAAATTGTCGATGGCAATGTTCCTCAGAAACTACAAAACAAACAGGTTATCCGTTTGGATGTTGTCAGTCTAGTACAAGGAACAGGTATCCGAGGGCAATTTGAAGAACGCATGCAAAAGTTGATGGAAGAAATCCGTCAGCGCCAAGATGTGATTCTCTTTATTGATGAAATCCATGAAATTGTTGGGGCTGGAGGAACAACCGATGGCAGTATGGATGCAGGCAATATCCTGAAACCGGCTCTTGCCCGCGGTGATCTGCAACTAGTCGGAGCTACCACGCTCAATGAATATCGAATCATTGAGAAAGATGCTGCACTTGAACGACGGATGCAGCCAGTTAAGGTTGACGAACCGTCTGTTGAAGAGACCATTACGATTTTACGCGGTATTCAGCCTAAATATCAGGATTATCATCATGTTAAGTACACAGATGACGCTATTGAAGCGGCTGCCGTTCTTTCTAACCGCTACATCCAAGATCGCTTCTTGCCTGATAAGGCTATTGACCTTTTGGATGAGGCCGGCTCCAAGATGAATTTAACACTCAACTTTGTCGATCCTAAGGATATCGACAAGCGTTTAGTTGAGGCGGAAAATCTCAAGGCACAGGCTACACGTGAAGAAGACTTTGAAAAAGCAGCCTATTTCCGCGATCAAATTGCTAAATATAAAGAAATGCAGGCTCAGCAATTATCGGATCAAGATATTCCGGTTATCACTGAAAAGCATATCGAAGCAATTGTGGAAGAAAAGACCAATATTCCTGTCGGTGATTTGAAAGAAAAAGAGCAATCTCAGTTGGTCAACCTAGCAGATGATTTGAAATCTCATGTTATCGGTCAAGATGCTGCTGTTGATAAGATTACCAAAGCCATTCGCCGTAACCGTGTCGGTCTGGGAGCTCCGAATCGTCCTATTGGTAGTTTCCTTTTTGTCGGCCCAACCGGCGTTGGTAAGACTGAGCTGTCCAAACAGTTGGCGATTGAACTCTTTGGTTCTGCCGACAGTATGATCCGTTTCGACATGTCTGAATATATGGAAAAACATGCCGTAGCTAAGCTAGTTGGAGCTCCTCCAGGATACGTTGGCTACGAAGAAGCTGGTCAATTAACTGAACAAGTTCGCCGCAATCCTTATTCGCTTATCCTTTTAGACGAAGTCGAAAAAGCTCACCCAGATGTCATGCATATGTTCTTGCAGGTGCTGGATGATGGTCGTCTGACAGACGGTCAAGGCCGTACAGTCAGCTTCAAAGATACTATTATCATCATGACTTCAAATGCTGGTACTGGTAAAGTGGAAGCTTCAGTCGGGTTTGGAGCGGCTCGTGAGGGTCGTACTAATTCCGTTCTGGGAGAGTTGGGTAACTTCTTTAGTCCAGAATTTATGAACCGTTTCGATGGTATCGTTGAATTCCAAGCCCTCAGTAAGGAAAACTTACTGACGATTGTTGATTTGATGCTGGAAGATGTTAATAATCGTCTAGCTACCAATGGACTCCATCTTGATGTCACAGCTAAGGTTAAAGAAAAATTAGTTGATCTTGGCTATGATCCTAAGATGGGGGCGAGACCTTTGCGTCGTACCATTCAGGAGCATATTGAAGATGCGATTACCGATTTTTATCTCGATAATCCAAATGAAAAGCATTTCAAGGCTGTCATGACTTCTAATGGTAAAATCACTATCAAGGGGGCTAAGAAGGATGAAGATTCCCCCCTTAAGGAAGAAGCTTCCCTTGCAGAATAAATCATTGTAAAACTTAAACGGTCTGAAATGTTTTCAGGCCGTTTTCTTGGTATAATCAGTATAAACTAATTAGAGACGAGGCAATAGAATGACTAACCCTACTTATGGAGAAAAAATTACTGGTAAAGACTACGTTAGCCGTTACGGTGTCTATGCTGTCATACCTAATCCAAACCAGACAAAAATTATCTTGGTGCAAGCTCCTAACGGCGCTTGGTTTTTACCGGGGGGTGAAATTGAAGAGGGTGAAGACCATCTTCAGGCTCTCAGCCGTGAATTGATTGAAGAGCTAGGCTTTACAGCTCGGTTCGGAACTTATTACGGCCAGGCTGATGAATACTTCTATTCCAGTCATCGAGACACTTATTTTTATAATCCGGCCTACATCTATGAAGTTACAGACTTTGTAGATACAGGCAAACCCTTAGAAGATTTTAATAATCTAGCTTGGTTTTCAATTGATGAAGCAGTCAGTAAGCTTAAGCGAGGAAGCCATAAATGGGGGGTTGAGCAGTGGAAAAGGGTTTATAAAAAATAATCAAGCACCGCCATTTTAATAAAATCGTGCTATAATGGTAATATGCAAATCCCTTAAGGAGGATAGTCATGAGACTTATCAATACTACAAGTAGCCATCCTGATCTTGTTCGCAACCAGCTGCGCAATACTGACGCTAAGTTAGTTGAGGTGTATTCGGCCGGCAACAGTGATGTTATTTTTTCTAAAGCACCTGGTCATTATGAGCTCTTGATTTCAAATCGTCATCGTGCTATTAAAGATGAAGAAATTGAGAAGATCCGTGAGTTCTTCTTCAAGCGCAAAATTAATCCGGATATCGTTATTCCCGATCAAATCAAATCGAGTCATACAGAAAAGTTGATTGAAATCTCAATTCCCACTACTATATAAGCATATGCCCTCAGCTCTTATGAGAACTGAGGGTTTTTCTACTAAATAAAAAATCTTGAGATGATAGATCTCAAGATTTTAATGTTTATAAACCAAAATAGTTATTTTGCTTTCACTTCAAAACCTTGGGCGACAGCTTCTGGGAAATTGTTTTCGACAATTTCTGCACAGTGGTCACAAATGGTTACGCCATAAGAGCGCTCCTTAGTGGTTTTATCTGTACGGCGACAACGATCACACACATCACCTGCAGCGTGTTCAACACTGAAGGCCACACCATCAAAGCTGACAGCATCAGCTGGTGCTGCTTGGTCAGTCACTGTTAATTGTGAAACAATTAGAAGCTGAGCGATATCGCTTTGAAGGTCCTCAAGAAGACTCTTTGTTTCTCCGTCAGCATAGATTGTCAAGTGAGCTTCCAGAGACTTACCAATGATTTTCTCATTACGAGCTTCTTCCAAGGCCTTTTGCGCCTGGGTACGGAAGATCATGAAGGCTTCCCACGTATCAAGAATGCGTTCCTGATCAGCAAAGGTTTGCGCTTCCGGCATATCAGTCAATTGAACAAACTCCTCTACTTCTTGGTCCAGATAGGACCAAATTTCTTCAGACGTATGAGGAAGAATAGGCGTCAATAGCTTGGTGATTTTTACTAAAATATCATAGAAGACAGTTTGCATCTGGCGGCGAACCTTGCTATCGGCCGCCTCAATGTAAACCACATCTTTAGCAAAATCAAGATAGAAGGCGGATAAATCAACTGTCAAGAAATTATTAACTGCCTTATAAACAGCCATAAAATCGTATTGATTGTAAGCCTCTCGTATAGTTGCAACCAAATTGTTGAACTTGATAGTCATATATTGATCAACCGGGCGAAGTTCCTCATAAGCAAGCGTATCCTCTTTTTTAAAGTCAGATGTATTCGCCACCAAGAAGCGAAGTGTATTGCGAATCTTACGATAGCTTTCGGAGGCCTGCTTCAAAATATCCATAGAAATACGAACATCATTGCTGGTATCTACAGTTGTTACCCAGAGGCGTAGGATTTCAGCGCCGAATTGCTTTTCAACATCACTCGGAAGGATAGTGTTACCAAGTGATTTAGACATCTTTTCACCTTTACCATCAAGTACGAACCCTTGTGATAAGATAGCTTTGTAAGGCGCATGGCCGTTAACCGCAACTGAGGTAATCAAGGATGAATTGAACCAACCACGATACTGGTCAGATCCTTCCAAATAAAGATCAGCTGGATAACCGAGACCTTCACGCTGGTTCATGACGCCATTCCAAGAGGATCCAGAGTCGAACCAGACATCCATGATATCCGTTTCTTTGGTAAATTCACCATTTGGTGAACCTGGGTGGGTATAGCTTTCTGGCAAAAGAGCTTTAGCAGACCACTCCCACCAGATGACTGAACCATATTCAGCAAAGAGGTCAGCCACATGATCTGTCACATCCTTAGTCATGATAGCTGTACCATCTTCTGCATAGAAGATTGGGAGGGGAACACCCCAAGCGCGCTGACGCGAAATAACCCAATCACCACGGTCGCGGATCATATTGTAGAGGCGCGTTTTCCCCCATGATGGATTAAATTCCGTTTTTTCAATCTCATCAAGAATTTCTTGACGGAATTTAGAAACAGAAGCAAACCATTGGGGAACAGCCCGCCAGATGATCGGCTTCTTAGTCCGCCAGTCAAATGGATAGGAGTGAGTGATCTCTTCTTGTGCAAGAAGAAGATCACCTAACTTTTCAAGGACAGTTGGCAGGACCTTGTCATAGAATTGACCTTGGAAGTCATCCCCTGCTTCTTGCGTCATGATACCGCGACTATCAACTGTTACAGAAACTTCGAGTCCATATTTAATACCGACATTATAGTCATCTTCACCAAAGCCAGGAGCCGTGTGGACAATTCCTGTACCGGAATCCAGTGTAACGTGGTCTCCAACCATGACAAGTTCTTCAACATGGCTATCCCACGGATGGGCGGTTTTGATATATTCCAATTCTGAACCATCGTGACGCTCAATGACTTCATAAGCTTCCCAGCCAAATTTGTCCGCCAAACTTGGGAGTAATTCTTCAGCTACGATAAATTTACGATCATCACCAACAACTTTGACAGTCGCATATACAAAGTCAGCCCCGACTGTCAAACCGCGAGAAGCTGTGATTGTAAATGGTGTTGTTGTCCAAACAACGATATAGGTGTCAGTATCCAAAATTCCCTTACCGTCGGTGACTTTATTGGCATAAAAGAGTGAGGTAGAAACGAGATCATGATACTCAATCTCAGCTTCAGCCAGAGCTGATTCTGATGACCAGGACCAGTAAACTGGCTTGGCTCCACGATAGATATAGCCCTTATCTGCCATAGCCCCGAAGACACGAATCTGAGCTGCTTCATAGTCAGGCGTCAAGGTTACATAGGGATTGTCCCAATCGGCCGACATTCCGAGGCGTTTAAAATCCTCACGCTGTTTATCCACTTGGGAAAGGGCATAATCACGACACATCTTTAGATATTCAGCACGGTCTAGCTCCTTACGTTTAACACCCTTTTTGGCTAAAACTTGCTCGATAGGCAGTCCATGCGTATCCCAACCTGGATTATAGGGAGCACGAAAACCCATCATAGACTTAGCGCGGATGATAATGTCTTTAGAAATATGGTTCATAGCATGTCCAACATGGATATTACCATTAGCATAGGGCGGGCCGTCGTGGAGGAAAAAGGCCGGTTTATTGGCATTTAAGGCTTGACGTTTCCCGTAAACATCAGCTTCCAACCAAGCTGCCTGCCACTGAGGTTCCTTATTAGGAAGACCTGCTCGCATAGGAAAAGCGGTTTTCCCAAGATTCAAAGTTTCTTTTAGTTTCATGATTACTCCTTCTAAAATGATACACTAACAAAAGTAGATAGCAGCCAGGATCCTTTGAGCATAGGCTTGCCTTATCTATCAAGAAATCCCTTAAAACATTTTAAGTAAGATATTATAAAATAAAAAGCCCTCATCGCAAAGGACGAGAGCTCGTGGTACCACCTTACTTTGGACTGGATAAAAGCATCCAGTCCCTCTTGCGATGATAAGGTTATCAACCTTCTGCCTTACTAATTTTATTGGGGCAGAAAAACTGTGAAATGATAACAAGAACGGTTAGGGAATACAGGACTTGCACCGACACCTGCTCGCTGGAAATATAAGCGCCTTATTGTATTTTCATTAGTCTTGAATATTTAATTTAAAGGTTTGAGCCTCACCACCAGCTAACTCACTAGCTGACATTTCGGATGTATCCTGAATTGGACTATTCAGATCCGTTTTCGAGTTATTATCATCAGCTGCATCAATAGCGGCTGAAATTTCTCCCAAATCTAATTTTTGTGTTTCTTCAAGGATACGGTTACTCTCTTCAACACGGCGTTGCAATTCAGCCATTTCTGATTCTGTAAATTGACGAGTTGCATCATCAGCAGAGTCAGAATCTGCAGCTGTCTGCACCGTTGTGCCAGCACTCGTTAAGACTTGATTGTCATCTAAAACTTTTTCTACAACTTCCTTGAAGGCTTCATCTGAATTTTGTAGGTAAACTGCTGTCGGTTGCAAGAGGTCATTCCATTCTTGCGAATTGATCATATTCAACTGACCTTCGATGGTGCTAAGCAAGCGTTGGTGGAAAACTCGACTTTGACGTTTCAAAGCTTCTGTCTCAATAGCAACAGCCTTGGCTTCATCAGTTGCATCGCGCAAAATCTTATTAGCACGTGTTTTAGCCTCATCAATCAGTTGATTGGCATCATAGTTCGCTTTACTGAGTAGGTTTGTCGCCTGTGTATTTGCTGAGAATTTAACTTTTTCAGCAGTTTCCTGAGCCAAGATAACAGATTGACTCAGGGATTCCTTCATTTCTTCAAAGTAAACTAATTTTTCTTCAAGGTTTTTCAGTTTTGTGTCTAATTCACGATTTTTATGAGTTAATTCCTCAAAGCCATCAACGATATCGTCGAGAAAGGCATCAACCTCACGTTCATTGTAACCGCGAAATTTAGTGTGGAAAGTTTTGTCTTTAATATCGAGTGCTGTAATTGCCATGTCACCCTCCTTATTTATTTTTAATTTTTGCCTACATAAAAATATAAGCTGTTATCCTATAAAACTCGACGGCCAAACTAAGCCAAGCAGGCTTATCTCCCAAACAAGCGAGCTCTGGGCAAACTTGCAAGTACCGCCTTCTATCCTTTTCCTGTTTTCTAACCCTTTTCGTCTCCCTTGCCAGGAAGTCGAAGCAAGCTAATCCCCTTATTTATTGGCGTATTTTTTGATAGACAGCTTATACTTTTGATTCTTGGACAAGCCATTATCATGGTCAAGCTCAAAGCGGCCAAAGCCTCGTACACTGACCAAATCTCCCAATTCCAACAATTCTGCTGGTCTTGTTATAACACCATAATTTAACTTAACCTTCTCTTGCTCAATGAGCTTAGTAGCTTGAGCACGAGATAATTTAAAGACTGACGCAAGCACCTTATCAAGCCTCATACTAGATACTAAGATATCAAGTTCTTTGACCTTATGCTCCCTGTTCAATAATTGTGAAAAATCCACTTCCTTAATGGTTACTGCCGCTTTGCCAATTTTTTTGACCATCATAAAGTAACCAAGCATAGAACGGTTAACAATAATTTGAGCGCAACCATCAGCTAAGATAATATCACCAAAAACGGTCCTCTGGATACCTAGTTTATGGATAAAACTTCCCATAATTTGAGAATGGGTCAGATAGTTAAATTTGGTATTATAACTTATCTCTAAGAGCGCTAGATTGAAGTCTTTTAAATCCAACTGATAATAATCGGGTGCTAAGATAATCTTAGCATACTCAGTCGGATATATATCACTAGATACAAAGTAAGCTATACCTATCTGCCCCAGAACACTGCGAGCGATCTGAACTTGCCTAGGGTCAAGAAAATCCGTCACTTGAAAAACGTAAGTATCCTCAACCCTTTTGGCCAAGTCGAATATCTTATCAATAAAAGTTCTTTCTTCCTTGCGGAAATGCTGGTAAATATCACTTTCTGCCATTACACGAAGAGTATCAGTTGTGCTATAAGCCGATCCAGTAGCTGCAAGAGAAAGAGTACAACTACAATTGTAAAATCAAGACCGGCGAACTGTAGTGGTAAGCGCCGAAAAGGTCTCAGAATCGGTTCAACAAAACTATCTAAAATCCGCCCTAGTTGTGACTCTCGCGCCCCTGGAAACCACGATAGTAGGGCGTAAATAACCAAGACGAGACTTAGGAACTCAATCAAGCGATGACAAACTATAATAATAAAAATCATTGTTAACGGCGTTTCATATCATAGTCAAAAGAGACCTCTTGACTAGCATTAGCAAGATTCATCTCTTCGGTATCTACAACAACATCTTTAGGAGTCAGTAGATACATGGACGAACCAACTTTTTGCAAACTACCGTAGAGGACACGGCTTGCACCGTCAATAAAGTCCAAACAGCGGCGGGCTTGTGCTTCTAACATATATTGAAAATCAATTAAGACACATTCGTGCTTGATAAGTAAATCCACAATTTCTTGAGCATCCTCATATTTTCTAGGGAATTTCAAAGCAATTGTAGTTCCACCTGCAGCCGGAATGGATACATCAGCAGGGCGTGACATCGTTCTAACATTATCCTCCTGTGCTGGTCGAGTTTGCGCTTGAGTCTGCGAACGCGGTTGCGACTGAACTGGGCGTTCACGCTGCGGTCGAGTTTGCTGAGGCTGAGCCGCTGACTGTTGCGGACGCGGTGATTGCTGCTGCTGAGGTGAACGCACAGGGCGAGGCCCCTGCGGCGCCTCCTCTTGAGTTTCTTCTACTTCGCTAGCATCATCCGTATCAAAGTAGGAAACGAGTTTATCTAATCTGTCTTTTATAGCCATATTCTCTCCTATTCTTTAAAGAATGATGTTCCGATTCGGACAAATGTTGAACCGTTGCGGATAGCGATTGGGAAGTCCCTGCTCATCCCCATGCTCAAATCATCGAAAGGCATATTCTTTATCTTTCTCTCCTTGAGAACTTGTCTCAACTCATTTGTCTGTCTAAATATACTATCTAATTCTTCTGGACTAGCATCAATGGGTGCCATGGTCATCAAACCAACAAGCTCAATCCTGTCAAACTCAGCTAGCTGTTCGACAGTTTCTTGTACTTCTTCCGGATTAAAGCCATGTTTACTGGGCTCACCCGATACATTCACTTGTAAGAAACACTTGATGGGATGCTCCGCACGCTTTTGAATCTCTGCGGCAAGTTTCACTGAGTCTAAGGCATGAAAATAGTCGACCAAATTAATGATGTCTCTAACCTTGCGCCTTTGCAAGGTACCAATCAGATGCCAAGTGACATCTTTGCCCTTTAGACTCTGATATTTATCAAGAAATTTGTCAACCCGATTCTCAGCAATGTGGTTAACTCCAAGTTCCACTAAGCGTCCAGCGGTCTCACTGTCAACATACTTAGTCACAGCAAGGATTGACACATCACTGGCAGAACGCTGTGCATCATGACAAGCTTGTGCTACTTGCTCGTAAACCGCATTCTTGTTTGCTTGCAAATCCATCATTGCTTAACGATTTTTGAAGAATGGTGGTGTCTCAAGTTCATCATCACCAGTATCAACATCAGATGCTGAGAATGAAGAAACATCAAGCTGACTATCCAGTTCATTTTCTGTCGGGCGACTGATGTTGTCACGACGCAGATCCCAGTCACCAAAGGCTGAGCTTTGGTGGTTAGGCTGGGGCTGACGCGGTGCCGCCTGAGGCATTTCACGACGCTCAGCCATATCGAACTCAAAATTCGATGGGCGGCGTTCAAAACCACCGCTCGGGCTACTTGGTTCTGCCGGATTAGCGCTGCCTTGGCGGAAAACTCGCTGCTGCGATACGCCTGACACTTTTTCAACCTTATCCGGACGGACACCAGTAGCAACGACTGTCACACGAATTTCATCCTTCATGCTTTCATCAATAGCCGTACCAAGCCAGATATTAACACCCTGACCGGCTGCTTGGCTAACAATTTCAGAAGCCTCTTCTGCTTCGGTCAAGGTCATGTCCAAACCACCGGTAACGTTGACAATGACATCTTCTGCTCCATCGATAGTTGTTTCCAGTAATGGTGAGTAGATGGCCTTGCGAGAGGCTTCAATAATCCGCTCTTCACCGGAACCAATACCGATCCCCATCAAAGCGTTACCTTTGTTTGCCATAACAGTCTTAACATCAGCAAAGTCAAGATTAATCAAACCAGGACTAGTGATCAAATCTGTGATCCCTTGAACCCCTTGACGAAGCACATTATCCGCTTCACTGAGCGCTTCCAGCAGGGGCGTCTTTTTATCAACGATTTCAAGCAGATTATTATTGGAGATAATTAAGAGAGTGTCAACTTGCTCACGCAGTTCATTGATACCCTCGATAGCAAAATTACCACGTTTATTTCCTTCAAATCCAAAGGGGCGGGTAACAACGGCTACGGTTAGCGCACCGATTCCCTTAGCAATACGGGCAATGACCGGTGCAGCACCTGTACCAGAACCACCGCCCATTCCAGCAGTAATGAAGACCATATCAGCCCCTTGCAAGGCATCGTTAAGGACTTCTTCACTTTCTTCAGCAGCCTTGCGACCAACTTCTGGCTGTCCTCCAGCACCGAGACCACGAGTTAATTTAGGACCAAGCTGAATAACAGTTTCTGCTTTTGATGAACTCAAAGCCTGAATATCAGTGTTGGCGGCGATAAATTCAACACCTGCAACACCCTCTTCAATCATACGGTTAATGGCGTTTCCACCGCCACCACCGACACCTATAACTTTAATGACTGCACCTTGAACAGATGCAGCATCGAATGAAAATGCCATTTTACTTCCTCACTTAAAATTAATCAAACATGCTGCCAAAGATACCGCGAACACGGTCAGCCATTTTAGGCTTTGGCTTACTCTCCTGCTGCGGTGCAGACTGTTCTTGAACTGGATCAGGAACTGCGAAATTACCTGCAGGGGCCTGTGGCTGTTGCGGCTGGGCAGCGGGTGCTGGCTGGGGCTGAACCGTTTGAGGCGCTACATTGGGCGTCACAGGAACAACTGGTTTACGTCTCAGCATTTCTTCACCAAGCACTGCACCTTGAGCAATAATGTCAACTTCGCTCATAATACCGACATATTCTACCAAACTGATAACATTGGCAAACATAGGGTTGCGAATTCCAACTTGATTTGGAATATGCAACTTAACTTGGGTACCAAACATTTCTTGAGCCAGCTCAACGACACCTGGTAACATCGCTGCACCACCAACCAAAACGATACCGCCTGGTAGGTCAAGCAGTCGCCCACGTTCTAAATCTTGTTTTACACGGTCAAAAATATGGCGAACACGTGCTGTGATAATCTCAGCTAGATAGCGCTCAGTCACTTCAACCGGCTCATCACTGCCAACACACTCAACTTGAGCTGTTTCTTTATTACTAGCTTCGGCTAGGTTAGCAGTCCCAAAATTAAACTTGAGAGCTTCAGCTGTTTGAATAGAGGTTTGCAGTACCTTAGAAATATCCTTAGTGACAAAATCTCCGCCCTCTGGATAGATATTGGTGTACTGTAGCTCTTGTGCTCTCATAGAGGCAACCGTCGTTTGGCCACCCCCCATGTCAATCACTGTAGCACCGAACTCACGTTCCCCTTCATTTAGGACAGACTTGGCTAAAGACAGCGGGGTAATAATAATCGTTTCCACAGAAACACCAGCACGTTCAACTGTTGTGCGAAGATTGTGCAAAATGGTGCTTGGACCTGTGTAAATCAAGCCGCGCATCTCTAAGCGGATTCCCATCATGCCACGCGGATCACGAATTCCTTGGAAGCCATCGACGATAAATTCTTCCGGAACCAGCGAAATAACCTCACGTTCCGGTGTAATGCTCTTAGTCAGGGCTGACTGCACTACACGCTCTATATCTTCATCTTTAATCTCTTTTGATTCAGTAATAACTGGAATCATACCTTGGGTAGGCTCAATTTGTAGTAGGTTTGCCGGTAAGCCGACATTAACCTTGTCAATGCTGATTCCTGCTTTTTCCTCTGCCTGCTCAATACCTTCTTTGATAGCATTAGCAGCGGCTTCAATATCAACAATAATCCCGTCTTTCACACCCGAACTTGGTACGTTACTGACACCGATGACATTCATCTGGCCGTCAACCCATTCGGCAACCAATACTTTAATCGAGCTTGTTCCTATATCCAAACCTGTAAAAAAGCCATTTCTAGCCATTCACTCGACCTCTCTAACTTTCCGTTCTTATTTACTTATCTAATGACCCTAACCTCATTTAGGCAGAGTTATTCAGAAGGTATTATATCATAAAAAATCCGAAAATGTGCTGATTTTCAATTTTTTGTTATATAATCTTAATTTCTTGTCATGGATAGTTATAATACCCAAAAAAATCAAAATCAAGCTAGGTAAAAAGCGGTAGATAGCTTAAATTATCTGAGGGGTATTGAGAGTGGAAACAATTTAAGTTCTGCTTGTGTCCTGAAATACGGTAAAATGAAATCAACAGTCTACCATTTTGATTTTCAAAGAATAAAAAAATAAAAGAAGATCAAAAGATCCTCTCAAACTGTTAGTTTTTCGTCAGCCATTACAGCTAGTACAGGGACCCGAAAAAGAAAGCTTCTTTTCTGCAGTTATATCTGCCGGTATATTCTAAAAAGCATTTTCTGAAGAATTAATCGAGCACCTTTAAGAAATCGAGCAATACGGCTGCTGAGTCTTGACCTGCTTGAACAATAAACTCATCAAAGGTGATATTGGCATCGTGGGCTGCTGTATCACTCATCGCGCGGATAACAATGAAGGGCTTGCCCGCAGCGTGAGCTGCTTGAGCCACCGCTGCCCCTTCCATCTCTACCGCCAAGGTATCAGGAAATTGAGATTTAATTGCCTCAATCTTATCTTGTCCAGCAATAAAGCTATCACTGGTTGTAATTAGCCCCACCTGACTACTCCGGTGGTGATACCTTAAGACCCGCTCGAAGGTTGCAACAAACTCTGCATCGCTCTCAAAGTAAAGAGGCTGCTGAGACATCTGACCGTAGTCGTAACCGAAGGCGGTCAGGTCTACATCGTGATAGGCCAAACGATCAGCAACAACAACATCACCGATATTAAGTCCTGTTGCTACCGCACCAGCCGAACCAGTATTAATAACCGCATCAACGGCGAAGTGATCTGCTAAAATAGCAACAGCCATAGCTGACATCACCTTACCCACACCTGACTGGACTAAAACAACATCATGCTGACCGAGACTACCAGTATAGTAGGTACTCGATAAGACCTTTTCTTGCTCTTTATGTTTAAGTTTCTCCACCAGAAGCTCTAGCTCCTGCTCCATAGCAGCAATAATTCCAATTTTCATGATATTCCTCAGAGTTTAAAAATGGCGTAAACAAGGATAGCTAAAAGAATAAGAACAATAAGCAAAATCTTGTTTAACTTCGACTGGAAGGCGCCGCGCTTAGCATTTTCAATACGGCGGCTTTTATAGGTAGTATAGCGAGAATCACCATCCCATTCTTCAATATAACCATCTCCCAAATCTGTGAAAACTTGAGTATCTTGACCATCAACATACTCATCATCAAGGCTTTCACCACGATTGGCACGCTTAATCATTTCATCTGTTAACAAGGGCCGTCCCATAAGCAGATTCCTTTCTAGTTATTACTTTCTTTATGCAGGGCAAAGTACTGAAGAGCGATGATTGTTTTAGCATCCTGAATATGGCCAGACTTTACTAGATCCATACACTCCTCATAGCTCAGCTCCAAGAGTTCAAGAAATTCATCGTCATCCTGTGCCCGCGGATTTTCAACAATCTGCAGGTCTTTAGCCAAGTAGAGTTTAATATGTTCATTGCAAAAACCAATGGCTGAATAAAATTGGTAGAGGAGTTCTAACCGACCAGTATAACCCGTTTCTTCTTCTAATTCCCGGAGGGCTACCGCTGCTTCCTGACCAGCTTCGCCAACTTCTAACTTGCCTGCAGGGATTTCATAAGATACCTGTTCAATAGCCTTGCGGTACTGCTTAACAATGATAATTTTGTCCTCCGGCGTCACAGCCAAGACTGCAACCGCTCCATTATGAAAGACCAATTCACGACCGGCTGTTTGCCCATCTGCCAGCAGCACCTGATCTTTGGCTACTGTAATAATCTGTCCTTCAAAAATTGTTTCGCGGCTAAGAGTTTTCTCTTCAAATTCCATACACTGCCTTCTTTCTGCCAGTCTATCCTTGTTTCTGCGATGGGTGATGCGGTTTTTTGACTGCGTAACCTTCTTTATTGACTTGATGACTACGGGCAATGGCAACACTGTCAGCTGGTACATCTTCATAAATGACAGAACCTGCTGCGCTCAGAGCATTATCGCCTAATTCGACAGGGGCAATCAAGGTTGAATTGCTGCCGATAAAAACATTATTACCGATAGTCGTTTGATACTTACTTTGACCATCGTAGTTGGCAATGATAGTACCAGCTCCAAAATTAACTTCGCTGCCCACCTCTGCGTTACCAATATAGGTCAGGTGCCCCGCCTTAACTTCTTTACCCAAGGTCGATGCCTTAACTTCAACAAAATTACCAACATGAGCCCCCTCTTTAAGGTAAGAGTCGGGGCGCAGATGGGCATAAGGACCGACGGTAACACCAGACTCAACAGTGGACTGCTCAATCATAGAGTTGGTGATAATGGCATCAGGACCAATCTGTGAATCCACGATGTAGCTACCATTTGTAAGGACAGCTCGACTACCAATTTTCGTCTGACCTTTGAGGGTGACGTTAGCTTCAACAGTCACCTCTGGGGCAATTTCGACATCAACTTCAACATAGGTAGTCTCTGGATCTTGAAAGGTCACTCCATTGACCATATGCTGATGGTTGATTCGACGCCGCATAATGTTCTCAGCTGTAGCCAGAGCAACACGGTCATTAACGCCTAAACTTTCATCAAAATCGCGCAGAGTAAAGGCACCTACCTTTTCACCGCTCTGGCGAAAAACGGAAATAACATCCGTAAGGTAGTACTCTCCTTGAGCATTATCAGTATTAATACTTTTGAGCGCTTCAAAAAGACGCTTATTGTCAAATACATAGGTACCTGTATTAATCTCCTTGACCTGCTGCTCAAATTCAGTTGCATCCTTTTGCTCGACAATTTTGGTGACTTCCCCATTTTGATTACGGATAATACGGCCGTAGCCAAAGGGGTTGTCTGCCGTTGCAGTTAGGATCGTAGCCACATTCTTATGATTAACGTGAAAATCAATCAACTCTTGGAGACTTTCTCCAGTAATCAAAGGGGTATCCCCTGCAATTACTAAGGTTTGACCTTCCAAATTCGATAATTCAGCCTGAGCCATCATGACTGCGTGTCCTGTTCCAAGCTGCTCGGTCTGGAGAGCAAATCGAGACTTGTCTTTGAGGACTTCCTCCACCATATCTGCTTTGTGACCGATGACCGTTACATTCTTAGCTGGTGAAATTGCAGAGACACTTCTAAAGACATGCTCCAACATGGTAATTCCGGCAACCTTGTGAAGTACCTTAGGCAGGTCCGATTTCATACGAGTTCCTTTACCTGCTGCCAGAATTATTGCATAGTTTGTCATGATTTTCTTCCTTTCAATAAGACAGAGCTTTTGGGCTTTTTGTGCTCTTATTCATACAGTTTCATTTAATCGCTACTAGTCTATCATATTTTCGGCTAATTTCCTAGTTTGCCCCAGCTAGAGAGGCTAGCAAAAATAAGAGAGCGAGGACAATCAAAATCGTGATTTTCACGAATTATTGATTTCTGTCCCGCTCTCTTATTTTAAGGCTCAGGCTTCTGCCATTTTCCTGTTTTTAGGTGGCAGGCTTTGGCAGTCTATCCCCAGACTGCCAAACTCCACTAGAGCATTTTGACACTTGCTTTACAAGCTTTATTTCTCAACTAAAAAGGTCTAGTAGACCTTTTTAACCCACCTCCGTATAGCTCCAAAGGTCCGGGGGACCTTTGGAAGTTGGAAATAAGATGAACAAAGTTCATAGAATTGCAAATAAATAAGGCTGAGGCCTTTTGTCTCAACCTCTTCCTAAATAGCCATCTTATTTCTGAAGCAGCTGCTTTCTTTTAAGAGAGCTCCGGTTTACATAACTGCTGCAGCCTGATCCAAAACATCCATCACTGCTTGACTATGTTTAAGAGCACGGTGAGCTGCGGTAAAATCACGATTGCGGATCATCTTTTCAAAAGCTAGGAATTCTTGATACATCCGGTGGTGGGGATCAGTCTGTGTGATGTCTTGCGATTCTTGACCGTTGAGGGTTAGGAGCACTTTGGGCATGCTGTTGGTAGGACCGATCAGGCTTATATTCCCCTTGGTTCCTTGAATAGTCGTGCGAATATCTGCTGTACAATCCTTGGCTCCGATACTGACTGCCTTAAATTGATCAAAATCAAGGGCCAGCATACCAGAAGTATCTACCCCTCGCTCAATATTTGGCAGGTAGTGAACTGTCTTAGGTTTACCAAAGAGGCCAACTAAGAGGTGGATATTATAGATATTCAAATCGCGCAGCGCTCCGCCGCCCATTTCGGGATTAAAGGCAGGCGCAATCTCCCCGCGCTTGAAGGCATCATAACGTGATGAGTATTGAGAATAATTGCATTCAACTATTTTAATCTCACCCAGCTGCTCCAGGCTACTTTTGATAATGCTAAAATTATCCAAATATTGGTTGGTGATAGCTTCTAGCAAAAAGAGATGGTACTTCTGAGCGATGGCCGATAAATCGACCAATTCTGAAGCTTTCATTGTAAAGGGTTTCTCACAAATAACATGCTTCCCAGCTAAGAGTGCTTCTTTGGCATAATCATAATGAGTGTGGTTGGGCGTACCGATATAGATGGTATCTACATCAGGGTTATTCAGAATTTCTTGATAATTACTGGTTGCTTGCGACAAACCATAGGCTTGGGCTAGTGCTTCTGCTTTTGCGATGGAGCGCGGTGTTGACAGAATTGATACTAGGTCAATTCCTTTAAGTGTTTGCAAGACTGGCAAAACTTCCTTAACAATCATACCAGTTCCTAATAAGGCTAATTTCATCTGCTTCCTCCAATATAGAATGATTATCATGAACATGACTAATTGTAATGTTGGAAAATAGTAGGGCTAACGATTTACTTGGCTAAGAAAGACAGTGCCAACATAGAAAACCTAGTTTAGTTGCTTTTTTTCGATTTCAAATAAGGGACAAGCCTAAACTCATTTTCTAACAACAACTGGGGTGTATATACTTTCTCGCACTGGGAATCGCGCACGAGACGCCACAAAATAGCAGCTACAGTCAGGGGAGATTGGTATTTCTTAGATTGCGGATCCCTTCTAAAATCCCTGACAAACTGATTCCACTGATAGGTTTTTTCCTCTGGCTGTTCAGATGAAAGAGAAGTGGGATTTTCCAAAACAGCGATTAAATCCGCTACGGTGGCTTCCCTATCGTGACTCGCCTGAACGTCTCTCATTTTGACGGCCATAGCCTTTTTAAAGGAAAATTTTTCAAGGCCAAAGTAAGTGGCAAAAAACTGGCGAGCTTGATTATTCAATCTAAAACCGCTGCCTAAAAGCTTGGTGCCCAATGTGATTTGATCAGCCCTTAAACTTGTCTTTGATGTTGGTGGTTGCCGCACTGCTTTAATATCTTCAGGAGATTGACCATCAAGAAAACGGCCAAGATAGCCGGTCAACTCCGACTTAGTCCCATAGGCCGGCAGGTGGTAGCGGCGGCAAATCGTCTCTAATTCTGCCTTATACCAGTAGTATGATTGAAATTGCTCTCTTGATAATTCTGGACTAAAATCTGGTCTTTCTGCCATCTTTTTACCTCTCTTGCGTTTAGGCTGAAGTTACTCTCAAAATACAAGTATATGATAGGGCTTCTCAAGTCTCAATGATATTGACCTAAAACTTTGTTTCCTATTTATAGTAAAGAAGGACTGGGATAAAATTTTTTTAGTCATAAGGCTCCCACTAAAAGTATACCCTGACAAAAGTTTTTAGCGCTTCTCATCTCTCTGGGTTGTGGTATCACCTCATGGTTGTCCGGTCCGTCACCGTTTGCCGATTATCAACCATCGGGCAGGGCAAACGGGGCTTATTTATCCTCTGCCAGTGTCATATACTTTTTAATATACTGATCGTAATCTGGTCTTTCAGATTTACTCATCACAAGGTAGACATCACCCTTTAATTCTTCTTTGCCATCGGTATGCAGTAAAATTGCGGTCTTGTTGTCTTTTTCAGGAAAAAAGACTGTAAAAGACCTCCCTTCAGATTCAAAGGTAATATAGCGGCTGCCATTACTGTTTCCGCGGCCAGTGTATTTATAATCAACAGTAGTGCCGGTTATACTTATTGTCCTATTCTTAACGACCATGACACTTTTTTCTCCGGCTTCATTTTGGGTATGCCATTTACCTTTGAAATCCGCCTTTTTAATACCACAGACAGCCATTAGTAATAAAACAGCACCTAAAAGTATAGCTAATACCATTTTCTTTTTCATTGTTTTCTCCTAAAAGATTATTAATATTCGAAGTACACTTATTATAACACAAACGGTATAGCTTTAAGAGAAGGATACGTTTTCTTTAGGAGCTCCGCTCATTTTTTAAGAGAGGTTAGAATAAACTCCTATGTTAGCTTCGTCATCCTTGCCTGTCTCTCTTCTTTAGAGTTCTTGATAATTTTATTTTAAGGAGAAAACTTTCACTATCAGTTAGGTAAATAAATGATTTTTAATGTAGCTAAAATTGCATAAAAACTTCGGCTACTTACTCTAGGTAACCGAAGCTTTTTATCATCCAATTATTGAGCCGTTGGGTACTGATTCATCAACTGTCAAAAGAGTCAACTTATCATCGTGTTCGGCAGAGAGAATCATGCCTTGGCTAACCAAGCCCATCATCTTACGCGGCTTGAGGTTGGCAACGATTTGAACTTTCTTTCCAAGCAGTCCTTGTTCATTTGGATAGTATTTCGCAATCCCTGAGAGGATCTGGCGGTCTCCACCATCACCTGCATCCAAGCGGAACTTAAGCAGTTTGTCGGAGCCTTCTACTTTTGATACTTCCTTGACCTCAGCTACACGGATTTCCACCTTGTCAAAGTCATCAAACTTGATGGCTTTTTTCTCGTTTTTGAGCTCAACTTCGCTTGGATCCCATTTCTTTTCTTCCTCTTGAGCCATAGCAGAGCTGTCGCCCATTTGCTCTTTGATATAGGCGATTTCCTCGTCCATATCCAGACGTGGGAAGATGGGTGTGCCTTTGGTTACCACCTTGACACCTGCTGGCAGTCCTGCAAGTTCAAGATGCTCAAGGTCAAATTGGCCAGCCAAACCGAGCTGCTCCATAATGGCGTCTGAGGTGGTCATCATAAACGGCTGAATGAGATGAGCTACCACGCGCAGGCTGGCTGCCAAGTGGGCCATAACTGCCGCTAATTCATCACGTTTGGCATCATCTTTAGCCAATACCCAAGGAGTCGTTTCGTCGATATACTTATTGGTGCGAGAAATAATATTCCAAACCGCTTCAAGCGCACGCGGATAATCCACAGCATTCATTTGCTTGTGGTACTCTGCCAAGTTTTCAGCGACAACTGCTGCCAAATCAGCATCAAAGGCTGTCACATTTTCCACGTAAGCAGGAATTTCACCACCGAAATACTTGTTAATCATGGCCACCGTACGGTTAAGCAGATTTCCAAGATCATTAGCCAATTCATAGTTGATACGGCCAACATAATCTTCTGGTGTGAAAGTACCATCTGATCCGACTGGCAATGAACGCATGAGATAATAGCGAAGCGGATCAAGTCCATAACGCTCTACCAGCATTTCTGGATAGACGACATTGCCCTTAGATTTAGACATCTTACCATCTTTCATGACAAACCAGCCGTGGGCAATGAGACGCTCAGGCAATTTCATATCCAGCATCATGAGCATGATTGGCCAGTAGATAGAATGGAAGCGCAAGATGTCTTTCCCAACCATGTGAAAAACGGTACCGTTCCAAAATTTATCAAAGTTAGCATGGTTTTCTTGACCGTAACCCAGAGCTGTCGCATAGTTAAGCAAAGCATCAATCCAGACATAAACGACGTGTTTAGGATTCGATGGTACTTTAACCCCCCATGTGAATGACGTCCGCGATACCGCCAGATCTTCTAGCCCAGGTTCGATGAAGTTTTTGATGATTTCATTCATGCGGCCGTCCGGCTGGATAAAATCAGGATGCGCGCGGAAAAAATCAAGTAATTTATCAGCATACTTGCCCAAGCGAAGAAAATAAGATTCTTCTGACACCCACTCTACTTCGTGGCCTGATGGTGCAATTCCTCCAATGACCTCACCATCTTTATCACGGAAGACTTCTTCTAGTTGGCTTTCCGTGAAAAATTCCTCGTCAGAGACAGAGTACCAGCCAGAATACTCACCTAAGTAAATATCATCTTGCGCCAGCAATTTTTCAAAAACATCAGCCACAACCTTTTCATGATAATCATCAGTCGTGCGGATAAACTTGTCATAAGAGATATCAAGGAGTTTCCAAAGTTCCTTGACCCCTACTGCCATACCATCTACATATGCCTGAGGCGTGATGCCAGCTTCTTTGGCCTTTTGCTGAATCTTTTGGCCGTGCTCATCAAGACCAGTCAAATAGAAGACATCGTAGTTCATCATGCGTTTGTAACGAGCCAAAACATCACAGGCAATAGTCGTATAGGCTGAGCCGATATGCAATTTCCCTGATGGATAGTAAATAGGGGTGGTTATATAAAATGTTTTATCAGACATGTGACTTCCTTTCAATCGCTGAGGGGGCATAGAAACCATTACTCAGCTGGCCTCGGCAAGGCCTATTTAATCAGAATCCCGAAATCATTTGACTTCGCAACAGCTTATTATACCACAAAAGTAAGCTTGAAAAAAGAAGCGCTAAGCTAGAGAATTTCCGGGAAATTATCAGCTTGGCGCCTTTCTTTTCTGCACACTACTTAAAGAGTATTTACAATCACTGTATACGCAGCATTTACAAGCGACAGCAGCATAACTTTATTCAGCTAAAGGCTTTCTAGCTGTATCTAATTACCAGACTGAGCTTTTAATTCAATTATAATAGCTCCAATTTTTTAGCTTGGCTAATTGCTCCTGAGTGGACTTAGGGTTCTTGACTACCGTAAAAAGATTGATCTACTCTCGCTGATTCATCTATCTTTCTTAAAATTATTAGCTGTTCCTTATTTTATATGGTAGTTTTTCTCAAATTTTTGGCGAATATTTTGAAAGGTCTTGGTTAATTTTTTAGCCTTACTGCTGCTTAACCGCCTATAGACTGCCTTAGAGATAGTCCGACCGTTCTTATCCTGAGTCGTAATGGTGAGAGTATTGTCTTTTTTCTTATAGTGACGAGTGTAATCATAAGTATCTGTTATACTATCAATATCATCATTGACATCAGCAGTATCTAAATAATCATAGTAGCCTTTCAATTCAGTCTTCAGTATATTGGAAACTTTTTGACGATAGGCCTTGGCTGAGGATGGGATTTCGACCTTCTTATCCCACTGATTCACTCGGTAAGCGTTATCTAGGTAACTGCCTAGCGAAAGATAGGGGCGCGATGGATAGCCATTGTCATAATAGTAAGAATCTTCCTGAAAGCTTTTATCGGCATCAACAGTGATAAAATCAACATAGGTATAGTCACTATCCTCATACTGCTTGAGAACATTCATCCAGCTGCCTTCTTCCTTATTATAATAATCCCACTTAGTCAGCTGCCAGGTTCCTTGGATATTACCGGAATCATTGCGCCACCAAGCATAACTGCCTAAACCAGCCAAACCTAGAAAAATCAAGGCCACAAGAGCTGCGAGAACTTTAGGCCACTTGGCCTTTTTCTGAGCTTGACTGACAGATTGCCCTTGCTGCCTAAAGGGCTGCTGATCTTGTACGGTCGCTGCCTGAACAGATGAAGCATTTACAGGTTGTGTAGGCTGAGCGGCTGTATTCGGAGCCCTGTGCACACCGCCAAAGCTCGCCCTGCGAATGGGTTGTCCAGATGGATTAGCTGCTGCCTGCTGTGAAGCATTGGGAACCGTCTGCTTAGGATTTTGAGGGGACTGCCGATGGCTAGAGGTCTGCTGGTTAAGCGAAGATGATTCCCCTTGGTAGGCCTCCTGCTGTTTGCTAGCAGAAGGAGACTTCATCTGACCTTGACCAGCCTGTGTAGTTTTGGTACTTTTCTTCGCTTTAGCAGACTCAACTTCCTTCTGGCTCGCCGTCTGCGGTTGCTGATGTTGTTCAGACTGCCAAGTAGGCTCGTCTACTGGCGGTCTAGAAAAAACTGCACCCTTCTTTTGGTCCTTATCTGCTGCATCTTTAGCAGGCTGATGTTTCTTACCATTAGCTATGACTCCTGCCTTGGCGGCCGCTACAAGTTCGTCCTTAGTTGGTTTTCGGCCATTGACTGACTGAAAAAGCTCTATCCATTCTTTTTGATTCATAACTCACTCATACCTTACTTATTTGATTACCGTCTATTATATCATAGAAAAATTTTGCGTTATAGTTTTGATTTAGGTTTTTCTTTAAAGCCCTTAGTGAATAATGATAGAGACTGCTTACTTACAACAGTGGCATAAATCCCTATAAGTTGTCGTGATTTTAGTGCAAAGCGGCTATGTGATTTTAAACAGACTTTCACAGGTATTTTATAGTATAATGGAGTCTAAGAATATGGAGGTAAGTTATGGCTATTCAATATAAAAAAACAGATGAGCTCGAAAAAATGCTAGAAGACTTCGCATCCTTCCCTGATTTTGAAGGCGGCGATGACCCTAAATCCAAGCAAAAGCAAGATAAACAGGCGGATAAGAAGTAAATCTTATGGCTATTTTTCAGAATTTACCAGACAGTGTCCTTCAATGGTTGGCCATCTTTTTGTCCATTATCATTGAGGCACTGCCTTTTGTCCTTTTAGGATCCATTTTGTCAGGTTTTATTGAAGTCTATCTAACACCGGAGCGGGTTAATAAGTATCTCCCAAAACAGAAATTTTTGAAAATTCTTTTTGGGACTTTCATTGGTTTCATTTTCCCATCCTGTGAGTGTGGAATTGTACCTATCATCACCCGTTTCTTGGAAAAGAAGGTTCCCAGCTATACAGCCGTTCCTTTTCTGACAACGGCTCCCATTATTAATCCCATCGTCCTCTTTGCTACCTATTCAGCTTTTGGAAACTCTTTTTATATCTTAAGTTTACGTCTGCTAGGAGCAGTCATCGTGGCGGTCAGTCTGGGAATCTTGCTTGGTTTTTTTGTTGATGATAAAATTTTGAAGGATAACTTTGTTGGTCATGAGCAGGAGGACTTTAGTCAGTTAGGATTCGGACAGAAAATTTTTCGGGCTTTAGCACATGCTGTTGACGAGTTTTTTGACACTGGCCGCTACCTCATCTTTGGCAGCTTGGTCGCTTCCAGCATGCAGATTTACATCCCAACCCGATTGTTGCATACCGTAGGCAGCACACCGCTTCTAGCTATTCTCGTTATGATGTTGATGGCTTTTATTCTATCTCTGTGTAGCGAAGCGGATGCTTTTATTGGCGCCAGTCTCCTATCAACCTTTGGAGTCGGACCTGTCTTAGCCTTTTTACTCATTGGACCTATGGTAGACATTAAAAATCTTATGATGATGGTTAAATCTTTCAAGACCAGATTTATCGGACAATTTGTCGGCGTATCCAGCATTGTGATTATTCTGTATTGCTTATTTGTGGGGGTGATATAAATGATTCGCTTTTTAATCTTAGCCGGTTATTTTGAGTTAACCATGTATTTGCAACTCTCCGGCAAGCTCAATCAGTATATCAATGTTCACTACTCCTATTTAGCCTATCTCTCTATGGTACTCTCTTTTATCCTAGCCATCGTGCAGTTGGTCATTTGGATGAAAAATATGAAGCTGCACAGTCATTTGAAGGGTTACTGGGCCAAGTTAACCAGTCCTGTCATACTAGTCTTCCCCGTTGCTGTTGGTTTGTTGGTTCCGACTGTAACTCTTAATTCAACGACCGTATCAGCTAAGGGATACAGCTTCCCTCTGGCGGCTGGCTCGTCTAGAGGAACTAGTGCAGACGGTACTACTGTCCAATATCTGAAACCTGATACGTCAGCCTATTTTACATCCTCAGCTTACGAGGCTGAGATGCAAAAAGAAATACAGCCTTATCTGAAAACAGATGAAATTACGATTACAACTGAGAATTATATGGAAGTCATGGAACTGATTTATCTTTATCCTGATAAATTTGTCGGTAAAAGTGTTCGCTATACTGGTTTTATTTACAATGATCAAAACCAAAAAGATTATCAGTTCCTTTTTCGCTTTGGTATTATTCATTGTATTGCTGACTCTGGTGTTTATGGCCTTTCAACAACTGGTAGTTCCCAACACTTTGCCAACAACACTTGGGTTGAGGCCAAAGGAACAATCCGTATCGAGTATAATCAGACCCTCCAGCAAAGTTTGCCAGTTCTAAACATTGAGGACTGTAAAGAAGTTTCTAAGCCAGAAAATCCTTATGTCTACCGTGTTTTTTGAATAAGCCGCCATCCTATGATATTTTAGTATTAAAATATCATAAAATAACATTTCAAGAGTAAAAAATAACATTTTAGGATTTTCCTATCGTCATATTTTAGTATTTCGCTATACTATTAGTAGGTGTAACATTTATAAATTATAGACTAGGTTACTTTTATTTTTTTTCCAATGTAATCATTCTTTCCTAATTTGACCTTTAAGAGTAATCTAAACTAATAATAAATATTACATCCTAACTACTACTTCTTTACTGTCTCGCTTCTCCAATGAGGCAGTAAAAAAGGTCTGCTTTAAAAGGCAGACTTTTTTTATACTTATCACTGGTCTGATACCGAAAGATAAGAAAGCGAAATTTTGCTGTGATATCTTCTGAAAATAAGGTCAGCGTACATAGCACTGCGCCAGTTAGAGAGGCAGATGACAAGACCGAGAAAAAAACGACTGAGTTTAATATAATAAAAGCAGTCGTTTTTTTCGTACCATCTTATTAAAGTAAGCCTTCTAGAAGTCCCTGCATGAATTCTTCTGAGTGGAACTCCCCAATGTCATCAATCTTCTCACCAAATCCAATAAATTTAACTGGAATATCTAGCTCTTCACGAATAGCTAGGACAACCCCCCCCTTAGCTGTACCGTCAATTTTCGTTAGAACCAAACCAGTTAGAGGGGTGATTTTTGAGAATTCCTTGGCTTGGCTAAGGGCATTCTGTCCTGTTGAAGCATCAAGAGCTAGAAGGGTCTCATGCGGTGCTTCAGGAATAACACGCTTAATAATACGGCCAATTTTTTCTAACTCAGCCATGAGATTATCCTTGTTTTGCAAGCGGCCAGCGGTATCAATCATTAGGATATCAGCTCTTTCCATGACAGCCTTCTGTATCCCATCAAAGACAACACTGGCTGGGTCAGCTTTTTCGGGACCAGTGATAACGGGAACATCAACACGGCGCCCCCATTCAACTAACTGGGCGACAGCACCTGCACGAAAAGTGTCAGCTGCGACTAGCATAACCTTTTTGCCCTCTTGTTTATATTTATAGGCTAGTTTGCCGATAGAAGTGGTTTTACCAACCCCATTGACACCAACAAAGAGCATAACCGTTAGATCTTCCTGAAAGTTGATGGCTTCATTGAATTGCCCATCTTTTTCATAAATATCAACTAATTTTTCAATGACGACACGACGGACATCTTCTGACTTTTTCGCGTTTTCCAACTTCACTTCATAACGCAACTCCTCGGTCAAATTGGTTGCCACCTGTACTCCTACATCTGAAAGAATCAGGAGTTCCTCTAAGTCCTCAAAGAAATCCTCGTCAACACGGCGAAAGTTCGCAAAGAAAGCATTGAGACGAGCACCAAAGCCAGTTCGTGTTTTCTTGAGGCTGCGATTGTACTTTTCTTGCTCACTTTCCTGACTAATTGATGAGGGAGAAGGTCCTGATTGATTGGGGGGAGAAGTAACTTCCTCAGAGACCTGAGCGGCATCTTGGGTAGATTCTCCTGCTTGATGTGGATCAACTACTGTTTCCTGAAAATCAATGTTATCCGCTAGCTGATCGCTCACTCCATTACTATCGGCCACCGGCGAGACAGCTTCATCTTCTTCAAGGGAAGGCTGAAGATCAAGGGGGTTCGTCTTTTCCTGATTCGACAGAGTACTAAATCTCTCATCTTTACCCCCATCTTCACTGCCTTGATCTTCTAGCTCTGCCAAAGCTTCGGAGGTGGCAGCGGTATTTTCAGACAACAGCTCGTTGTCTTGAGCTAGTGAAGATTTCAAGGCATTGTAGTCTGCCATAAAATTTTCGGAACTCAAAACATCCTCAACCCAGTTTGGATCCACATTTTGGCTTTCATCCTGGGGAAGTTGGGTTAAAGCAGACTCATCTTCCACTTGAAGCTTTTCTCCAACCTCAAAGAACTGTGGGCTGTCGGACCTAGTTGTTAGCTCTTTGGTTTCAGAAGATTCAGAAGAAGCTGTTCCCACTTGCTCTAAGGATTCAGACACTTCTGTCGAGGCATAACCTTCCTCTTGCCTGTCTTTTTTTCTGCCAAATAGTCGATCAAATAATCCCATAAATATCTCCTTATTTCTTTAAAATATACTGGTCAATGGCTTCTGCTACACCAGATTCTTCATTTGTTCTTCTTGTGACAACATTAGCTGTCTCCTTAACTTTAGGAATACCGTTAGCCATAGCAACACCTAAGCCTGCCCAAGCTAACATAGATAAGTCGTTTTCTTCATCACCAACAGCCATGACTTGCCTGCGATCTAAATTGAGAAAATCGCAGAGTAGCTGCAGGCCTACCGCTTTATGAACACCCTTGGGCATAATTTCGAGGATGATGTCTCGCGATTTGAAAACTTCATAGCTGTGAGAGAGCGATACTGGTAACTTGGCAATTTGTTGATCTAGATAATCGCTATCACACACGGTCACTATTTTATTATAAACGATGTCTCTAGGCAAGGCAGACAAGCCTGAAATTTCCACAAAGGTTAAGAGGGGATTAGCTTTGTGGTACTGAGATTTATGCCCTTGACTGGGGATGCTATAAACAAGGCCGTCACTGAGAATATCTACGGGAAGACCGAGTGGCTCTAGGATGCTATGAATTTTTTCAACATCTGTAAATGCTAATTCATGTTTAGCTAAAATATCACCTGTATTACGCTGAACTAGCCCGCCGTTGAAGGTGATACTATAATCATCTGAATTAATTAGCCCTAGTTCCTCTAGGAGGTTACCGATAGCAGGGAGAGGGCGACCCGTAGTAATCACAACCTTTATCCCTTGCAGATGTGCTTCTCTTAAGGCTCTGCGGTTTTCAGAGCTGATTTCCTTCTTGCTGTTGAATAGGGTACCATCCAAGTCCAAAGCTAATAGTTTAATATCCGACATTTATTTGACTAATCCTTCCATATAAGCAATAACCGATTCTTCATTGCAGTGACCAATAATAGCATTGGAGATGGCCTTGATTTCCTGACGGGCATTCGCTGGAGCAATGGCTGTTCCAGCATATGTCATCATTTGGTAATCATTCATATTGTCACCAAAAGCCAAAACCTGCTCTGCCTGTAAGCCTAACTGCTGACACATCGCCCTCAGACCTGTTGACTTATCAACATTAGAAAGAACGATATCCAGAGACTGGAAACCTGTTGTCATAGCAGTTGCGCCGTGCAAAGTTTCATTGAGCCAAGCTTCACGCTCATGGATTGTTTTTTCTGTAAAATTGACTGTAATTTTGAAAATATCATCATCAAGGGCAGAGAAATCCGACACACGTTGAACATTTTCATAATAGTATTTGGCAAAGGTAACATATCTATTAGGCGCTTTCTCAGACGTATAAGCCCCTTTGCGGCCCGATAAAAGAAAACCACTTAGGTCAGGAAGTTTTTCAATTAGTTGAATAATAGCAAGATAGAAATCCTTATCCATCTGGGCTTCGAATAGAATCTCATCTTGATACTGAACAAAGGAGCCATTTTCAGCTACAAAGGCGATGTCCTTTTCAAATCCTTCAAAAACCTTTTCTAAGGCCAACATGGCACGTCCACTGGCTACAGTAAAAAGAATATTTTGTTCTCTAAATTTTGGTAACAGGCGGTGCAGACGCTCTTTATCAAATCCTCGATCGTCCCGCAAAAAGGTTCCATCCATATCTGTTGCAACTAATTTAAAATCTGGCACAATACTCTCCTATTTTAAGAATTACTTATAGTTATTGTAGCAGAATTTCTAGGTTTTTTCTGATTTTTAATTACTGGTATTCTAATACCTATACTTAAAAAAGCAGGATCATCTTTCAATCCTGCTTCTGCTAATATTAGTCAATAGTTTCCCACTGCCAGTTTTGAACTTCTGGGATATCATCACCATGTTCACGAATATAGGCGGTGTGATAGGCTAGTTTGTCTGCCATCTCTTGGGCAAAACCTTGGGCTTTATCACCAAGGACAGCTTGGGCTGCCTCTTTAGCGATATGGAAGCGATCCATTTCAGACATGACTCGCATATCAAATGGCGTTGTAATGTCCCCGTTTTCACGGTAACCATGGATGTAGACCTTGTGATTGTCGCGGTTAAAGAAGAGATCGCGAATTTGGCCTTCATAACCGTGATAAGCAAAGACGATCGGCTTATCTGTAGTGAAGAGTTTGTTAAAGGCTTCATCAGACAAGCCACGCGGATCAACCTTAGGTGAGCGGAGTTTTAAGATATCTACAACATTGATAAAGCGAATTTTCACTTCTGGAAAAGCCTTGTGGAGAAGCGAAATTCCTGCTAACACCTCTAGATTAGGTTCAGTACCTGCAGCTGCAAAGACAATGTCAGGTTCTCCGTCGTGGTCATTAGAAGCCCAGTCAATGACCTTGTAACCTTCCTTGACTAACTCTTGCGCTTCCGCAACAGAGTAAAACTGTGGACGCGGGTGCTTTGAAGTGACAATGACATTGACCTTATCTTCATCAGCTAAGGCGTATTCCATGACTGCAAAGAGGGAGTTAGAATCGGCTGGTAGGTATTCACGAACGTATTCAGGCGTCTTCTCAGCCAAATGAGTCAGCAATCCCGGATCTTGGTGGGTATAGCCATTGTGGTCTTGTTGGAAGACAGTCGATGTGGCAATCAAGTTGAGAGATGGATAATTTTTACGCCAATCCGTATGAGTCTTGGACTTCCGCAGCCATTTGAAGTGCTGGGTGATCATAGAATCAACCACTCGCAGGAAGGATTCATAAGAAGCAAAGAAACCATGACGACCGGTCAAAACATAACCTTCTAAGAAACCTTCTGCTTGATGCTCAGAGAGCTGGGAATCAATAACACGGCCCACAGGTGAAATCCATTCATCATAGGATTTGTCACGAGGGGCCAGCCATTGGCGATTAGTCGCTGTAAAGACATTATTTAAGCGGTTGGACTTGGTTTCGTCTGGCCCGAAGATACGGAAATTGTCAGGATTGGCCTTGACTAAATCAGCAGCATACTTACCAAATTCAATCATGTCTTGCTTCATGACACTGCCAGGTTTTGACGTATCAATGGCATGCTTGCGCCAATCTGCCAAATCAAGTTTTTTGACAACCCCCGCATTGGTGATAGGGTTCATGGACATGCGACGATTGCCCTTGGGCGAAATCACACGGATTTCTTCTTTGACATAACCCTTTTCATCAAAAAGTTCTTCTGGGCGATAGGACTTGAGCCAATCTGTCAGAGCATCAATATTTTCCATGTGCCCAGCTTCCACCGGAATTGGGACTTGGTGGGCTCGGAACCCTCCTTCAATCGGTTCACCGTTCCATTCTTTAGGACCAGTCCAGCCTTTAGGTGTTCGTACAATAAGAACAGGCCATTGGGCTTGCTGAGCTTCCTCGGCTGATTTCTGGCGGGCCTGAGTTTGAATGGCCTTGATTTTCTCAATAACCTTATCCAAAGTTTCAGCCATTTGACTATGAATGATTTCAGGATCATTTCCTTCGACAAAATAGGGTTCCCAGCCTAGTCCTTTGAAAAGATGGGTCAATGCTTCGTCCGTCTTACGGGATAAAATAGTTGGATTATGAATTTTACCGCCATTAAGATAAAGAATCGGTAAAACAGCCCCATCATTGACTGGGTTAATAAAGGTATTGGAGAACCAGCCAGCATTGAGCGGACCTGTCTCTGCTTCTCCATCACCGATGACTGTCGCTGCAATGACATCGGGATTATCCAAAACAGCCCCTGTAGCATGCGACAGAGCATAACCTAACTCACCACCTTCGTGGATAGAGCCTGGTGTTTCAGGTGCTGCATGAGAGGCAATGCCGCCAGGAAATGAGAAAATTTTACAAAGCTGTTTAAGGCCATCTTCATCCTGAGTAATATTGGGGTAGCGCTCGGTGTAAGAACCATCAATATAAGAGTTAGACACCATGACCTGGCCGCCGTGACCGGGACCTTCAATGTAAAACATGTCCAAATCATACTTATTGATAACACGATTGAGGTGGGCATAGATAAAATTTTGTCCAGCAATAGTCCCCCAGTGGCCGATAGGATGGACCTTGACATCCTCTTTACTTACTTCACGGCGAAGCAGAGGATTATCTTTTAGGTACATCTGAGCCACGGAAATATAGTTGGCCGCCCGCCACCAAGCATCGACTTTAGCAAGGTAACCCTTGCTATCAAATTCTGTCATAGTATCACTTCTTTCTATTTAGTAACTAACTAGTTCATATAACTTGAGCTTAGCTCTTTATATTGGATTTTTTCTTACTAATAAAAGAGGAGCTGAGACTCTTGTCTCAGTCCCATCTAAAGTCAAGTTTTTTCTTGATTATCTAGGATTTTCAAAGGGTCACATTAGAGCAGAGCCTTGAATTGAATATTAGAATCATGTTCGAAACAGTCATCGAAGCCGCGTGGGTGATGGTATTCGATCCTATCCTTATCCTGCGGATAGGTATATTTGCCGCCGACTTCCCAGATAAATGGATGGAATTGATACTGCAGCCGTTCTTTACGCATCTTCCAGAGGGCTAAGATTTCATCGGTTGATGCCATGAAGTTAGACCAGATATCGTAGTGAACTGGGATGATAACTTTAGCACGCAGATTTTCAGCCATGCGTAAAAGATCAATAGAGGTCATCTTATCTTGGATACCAACTGGATTGTCCCCATAGTTATTAATAGCAACATCGATGTTGAAATCCTTACCGTGTTTAGCAAAATAATTCGAGAAGTGCGAATCTGCACCGTGATAAATCGTTCCACCAGGAGTTTCAAAGACATAGTTGACAGCCTTACGAGCCATTTCTTCGTCTGTTACAGCTAGACCTTTTAATTCGCCATCTTGCTGGTCTGCTCCTTCAACCGGTAGGGTTACCAAGCAGGTCCGATCAAAAGATTCAACAGCTGTTACCTTGATGTCTTTAAATTCAAAAGATTCGCCCGGTTTGATGATAATGATACGATCTTCGGGAACGCCCCATTTTTTCCAAATTTCACCGCATTCATAAGGACCGACAAATTTAACATGATCCAATTTAGGATTATTGACAATAGCTGCGGCTGTATTGATATCGATATGGTCGCTGTGGAAATGAGAAACGAGGTAGTAGTCTAATTCATTGATGGCAAAGGGGTCAATAACCATGGGTTGCACGCGCAGGTTGGGCTGCAATTTGCGCACACCGGCCATATTCGCCATCTGGTGACCGCGTACCATGTCCTTTACCTGTTTCGTGTGTTTACCGCGGTTTGACCACAAATCCATGACAACATTGGCACCGCCCGGTGTCTTGATCCAGACACCGCAGTTACCCAGCCACCACATAGCAAAGTTGCCTTCTGGGACCACCTCTTCTTCAATTTCTTCATTGAGCCAAGTTCCCCACTCTGGAAAAGTTGAAAGAATCCAAGACTCACGTGTAATATCCTTTACATTGGCCATTTTAATACCTCCAAAAAATAGTTTTCTTATAATCTCAGTATACTATTGGGTATAACTGGACAAAAGACCAAGTCTCACACTTTTTTGTGTTCAAAACTAGGCTGTCGATTGGGGAAACCTCATATATTTTTAACATCTTTCAGTAACTCCTGATAAAAGATCTTTTCTATCTCTTTGACCAGAGCATAGGCATCCTTGGTATCCTTCACATAGGGATGAACAGAGGCCCGCAAAGTCTCCTCAAGGCTGCTGTCTTTCTCGTGTTCTCCTCGAATAAAGCGGATCATCCTGACACTGTCCTCATCCGTTAGGATAGCGTGCACCTGCAAGACTGGTACTGGTGACTCTAAAACTGTTGAATCCGTAGTCGTGATGACAAAGCTTGATGTTAACAGATCATGAATGCTATGAAACTGCTCTGATGTAAAGACGGCCTCAATTTGAGTATGAGGAAGTAACCGCTGACACTGGCACAGGAAGAATCTTTGGACACCGACACCATCATCACAGACCAAGGTTACTCTGACTTTATCAAACCGCGCTTCAGTCTGGTTTTCCCTTTCCAATTCTCCGCCCAGATGAACGGTTAAATAGGCGATATCATCGTCTGTCAAGCTAATAATCCACGCCCTTTCTAAAATATCTGCACAGGATTTTGTCTGGGCAAAGAGTTGCCCGTAGGTCGCTTTTATCTGCTTGGTCAAAGGATTAATGGAAGGAATATTAAAGGTTTTCCGATAAAGCATCGATTTACAATGGGCAACTAATTGGTCCAGAAGCAGCTCCCTGTGCTCAAAGCCATCATAATAATAGAGAGTTTCAAATTTTTTTAGAAATAGATCCAGCTGCTGGCGCATATCATCATAATCATGGCTGTCCGCATGTTCATCACGATCCTTGCGAAAAGACAGAATTAAAAGAGCTACAATGGATTTTTCCAATTCATCCAACCGAAGATTAAAGGTCTGATAAACCCCATCTGCTAAATCTTGCACCAAACTGTACTCCTTACGCTCCCGAGCTAGGGTAAACTCACGTTTGAAGGCAAGTTTATCCTCCTTAGATAAGACCATGTTGCGATAAGCACTTAGTAAATAGGGAAGAGCCTTAGCCATAAACTGACGATCGTAGCGATTGACTTTTTTTCCCAATTTGTCGCTCAGTCTTTCTACCTGTTCACTTAAATAATCACGCATTTTTTCAGAAAAATAAAGATTATTGGGCGAATATTCCTTAATTTTTAGGTAAACAATATCCTTGAAGGCCTCACTACCTTTATAAATAATGGTTTGCAAAAGTTTGTAGGAAAATTGGATTTTGATCAGGGCTGGGCAGGCCAAAAAGTACCCTTCTGATTTGCTCACTTGAAGATTAATTCCAAAGGTATCATCCGCTAATTGCTGCCGTATTTCTTGGAGGTCATTTAGAACTGTATTGCGAGAAACGTCAGTCAAACTCATTATTCTATCAATTGTTACTCGGACTGATGCTACACTGATATAGAGCAGTATCAGCTGCTGGCGCTCTTCTACACTCATGACATAAGAGTAATCATCCAGTCGGCTCATTAAATCACGGCAGGCCATTTTTTGTTGGGCATTCAATACGATACCGATCCTAGGATAGGAGACAATTTTATCTACTCCCAAGGGCAGAGCCTCATTGATTTTATTAAGATGGTAATAAATTTTTCTCCGAGACTGATTCAAAGCCTTTGATATGCCCATAATCGTTTCTGGCTCTTCCAGCTTTAGTAAATAATTGAGCAGGGCATAGCTTCGTTTATCTAAAAAAATCACTTTTTTCTCCTCTCATCGTTTGCGAGGATATTAATACTTAAAGAGTATAAGAAACTCCTATAAAGTAGATGAATCCCACAGAGTCTCTAAAAACCCTAAGAAATCTTTCTTGTCTAATAGGTTTTTATCCTGAATTCCCTTTCTAAACAAAAAGGAAATTAGCCTTTCTTGTTTTTAATCAAGGCCAATGAGCCAATTCACATCACGCCTAAGCCCCTCAGAAGTTGATGGGTACTCTAAAGCCAGATATTCTAAAGAAGGAAAAGCTTCTATAAGCCGACGGATATCCAACTCACCTTCAAATAGACTGACGCTCAGCTGAGGCTTATTATTGACCAGCTTATAATTCTTGCAGTGAAGATAGGTAGTAACTGAAGCTAAAGCTTCTTTAGCCTCTTCAATGGATTCATGAACCCAGGCCCAATTGCCCGTATCAAACACGAAACTAATAGGAAGAGCCGCAGCCCCTATCATATTCATCGTGTGTTGACAGTTGGCTAGACTGGCATGACAAGGTGTTTGATTATTTTCCACCCGTATACCGATCTTATCAAGAGGGAAAGCTGATAATTTTTTTAACTCTTGACCAGTGACCCCCTGACTGTCACCTGTATTTAACTTGATAAAAGGAGCTGCTAAAACCCTTGCTTCCTCAAAAAGATCGGGCAGTAAAGGGTTAACTTTGCTGTTGACGAACAAATCTTCATTAACACTGTAAAATAGCGATATTCCGTAGCTATCAGCTTTTTTCTTTAATCCAGAAAGCTCAGTCTTTCTATCATTAATAAATTCACGTCGGACTTCAAAGCTTCTAAATCCTAAATCATGAACATCTGCAAGCAATTCTTCCTGAGTCTTACCAGCCTGTAAGTCCTTTAAAAAGGCGATACTGTTAATGATAATATCCTCTTTTTTCATGCTAACTCCTTTTGGCTAATTCATTAAGATTCTCCAGAGCAATTAATGATTCCCAGTTTGGCTGCATAGCCTTAATTAGACTCTGGTAGACGCGATATTTTTCTTCATAGCAGGCATGCTCTGCCTCAGATGGAGCAAAGTAATCTTTAGGTCTCACCATCTTGCAGCAGGCTTCGCCTAAACTCAAACCTTCAATTGCCTGCAAACAGGCGATCGCACCTCCTAGGGCACCCAACTCACTCCCTTCAACAGTTTCGATGGGAATGGCCAGACCATCTGCAAAAATCTGCATCCAGGCTTTTGAATTAGTAGCGCCACCTGATAGTCTGATCTTTTTTGGCTTGCGCCCCCTTGTTTTTACAAGTTGATCGATATGCTGTTTGTGTGCAAATACAATCCCTTCATAAACAGCACGGATCAGATGAGACTTGGTGGTCGTTGAACTTAAGCCAAAAAAACTGGCTCTGGCTTCCTGACCGAGATTGCTGCCGTAAAGAAAGGGGAAAAATAAGACAGGGGTGTAGGAAGCATTGGTCTCTTGCAGAAAAACTTCTAGGTTATCGTAGATCGAACCACCTTCCTGCTGACTATTTTTGATTTCTTCGGCCATCAGCATTTTAAGAACCGCATCAAGATTACCTGCAGATGTTGGACTGCTGGCTTCAACTAAAAAATCACGGTTAGGAAAGTAGGAATTCATATGACCGCTGACTTGGTCAGCCGCTGTTTTGCTGGAATAGGTATTGATATTCCACGTCCCTGAAATCACGCTAAAAACATCGTTGTCTAAGACACCTGAGCCAATAGCACAAGCATCAATATCAAATAAACCGCCAATAACAGGAGTTCCCTCAATCAGACCAGTCATTTGAGCAGCATCCCTGCTGACGCCACCTACAACTTGAGCATAATCAACAAGAGGGGGGAGGGCAGAACTCATCTCAGGTATGCCAAAAAAGTCTAAAATGGCTTCATCATAGGTCCCAGTTTTAAAATTAATCCAGTGATTTCCCGAAGCATCCCCGTACTCCTGGTTGATCTTATCGGTCAATTTAAAGCGGACAAAATCTTTAGCAGATAAGATGGCGCCAATTTCCTGATAAAGCTCTGGTTCATGTTCCTTTAACCACCGTAAAAGAATGGGATTCTGGACACTAACCATATGCTGCTGGGTCAAGGGCCAAATTTCTGATACACGCTGCTCAAATTCCCGGCCTAAGGCTACAGCTCGGTTATCTGTCGAAAGAATACCGCGTTTAAAAGGATGTCCTTTTTTATCTAGTAGATAGAGTCCCTTGCCATGTCCGATACAGGCAACTGCTGAAATAAGCTGACTGTTAATGCCAGATTTTTCAATAACCTTCCTAGTAGCATGGCTGATGGCTTGCCAAGTTGCTTCCAGATCAACTTCTCTGTAACCCGGTTTATTTTCGATACGCAATGTTTCAAAAGATGAGACAGCTAATTGCTGGCCATTTTCATCAAATATGACAGATTTTGTATTGGTACCACCGTAATCAATGCTTAAAAAATACCGCATGACGTTACCTCCTATAAAAATAAATAGAGCTGAGAAATCTTCCCAGCTCTATTGCCTATAAATTCAAGTCTTTAGTAGCTGGATCAAAAGCCTCGTGATTAGCCTTGACAAATTCTGGCTTAAAGTAAACACGTTCAGCATTGTTATAGAGAACATCTTCTAATTCTTCCCGCGTAAAAAGATCGGTATGTTCCAGCCACGTTGCCAGCTCCTCATAAGTGTTAAAAGTAGCTGACCAAGGAGAATCCGTTCCCCAAATAATGCGCTTAGCACCGAGAATTTCTTTGGCAATTTGCACATTCTTCTTCGATTTTGGAAAAGGAAATTTATCGGGCCTGTCAATATCCTGAATAGCTGATATATCGGTGTAAATATTCTCTAGATCTTTCCAGCTGCTAATTTCCGCGCGCAGGCGGTTTGGATTATCTGCATGCGGAAAAGAAAGATGGCAGATAACAAAATCAAGGCTGGGGTAAACGCGCGCCAAGTTGGCAATAGCATCCGGCTGATGACTGATTTGGTCCCAGTTACCGTAATCAACAGTTATGACAAAGCCAGGATAATCAAGCAAGTAGGTCATAATCTTGCTGACATGCGGGTCTGAATCCAACCGAAAAGGGGTCTTGAGGCCGCGATAGCCATGGATACCTCCACCCTGACTGATTTCAAGTTTGAGTGCTCTGAAGCCTAGCTCTTCAACATGACGCTGTACAATTTCTATTGCATTATCTGCAAAAGGGTCTACCGAAAAAGCCCCTGTAAACCGTTGAGGGTATTTCTTAATGGTCTGGTAGGTGTAATAATTCTGATAACCGTTGAGGTGCCCCTGCAAAATCACAGCCTTTTCCACATCATTAGCATCCATATAATCCAGTAGCGATTCTGCTAGAAAATTTCTATCGCCATGATTATCTTCAATCAATTTAATAACTTCACCATCGTCCCAAATGGCATAGCCGTTGCCAAGGGCATTCAAGCGACCCTTCCCATTAAAGCCAGCAATAGCATCCACAATATGAGCGTGTCCATCAATTTTTTTCATAGTTTTTTCCTCCATTAGCTTGTTCATCAGTCCTCACTGAGAACGATTTTTTCAGAACTTCCTTCAAAACCACTATTTTTATCTGCCATCTTATTAAGGTAGGTGTAGATAGAGTCACGGCGTGTCCGTAACAAAAGCAGAGCGATAAGGTAAATTATAATAGTTAAGCCTATCCAAAGCGGATTCCCAGATACCCAGGCTATAAAAATTAAGGTTGTCAAAGGATGAGCCAAAAGGTTAAAACTCATAATAATAGCCACGCCGGCTGGTAATAAGGAGGCGTTGTTTTGCTGTACAGCTTGGGTATAAATTGGCCCAAGATAGGAGGCCGCATAGAGACCTAGGGAGAACCAAATAATGCCATTTAAAATTGTTTTTAAAATATTTCCTTTAGTGATGGCTACCATAGACTCCACCATAAAGGGTATAGCAATCAAATCAACAACTGGCAGAGCTCGATTTCCCGGCAATAGAAGGGAAACAAGTACCATGATAGGAACAAGAATCAGGCCAGATATAATGGTTGCCGGCTCACCATAGCCGACACCATCATCGACTGCAATAAACCACCGTTTCTTATTGACTGCTGCGACCTCTGCTTCACTTTCCTTCTTCTTATTGTGTTCAACGGCTTGGGCAAGAGGTGCAAAGGCTTGAGCAAAAACTCCGGTAATCAAGGGAAAAATCGTCATAACAGCTGCTAGAGCTACTGCAAATTGGAGAATGCCGCCCCAAGCCTTAATATCTCCTAGGTGGCTAATACTGCCTAACACACCGATAATCAGACCTAGGATAAAGCCAAGGGTCATTGGTTCACCAAAGATACCTAATTTGGCCTTTAGAGAATCTGGGTTGAGCTTAACCTTGCTCAATCCCAGAGCATTCCACAAGGGATCCAAAAGAAGAGCAGGTACCAGGGTTTCAATATTATGGATGGAGTTCACAGTCGCATTCTTAATCCCAAAATAATCGGACCAGCGGTCAGCTACAGTTTCTGATAGGATTAAGGAGTAGAGGAGAACAAAAACCATAAAGGCAAAGGAAAGAAGGAAATTATGGGTCACTTGATAGGCTAGCGTCCCCCAAATCATATAACCAAAGTTGTTCCAGAGGTTAGCTGGGGTAAAGACGCGTGTAATCCCTAGCAAAAAGATGACCAGTTCAATTACTAATCCAATGACAAAAAATGATAAACCAATCGTTGAAGAAAAAGCGGTCAGAGACCCTGTCTGCCAGCCAATATCAACAATGGGCAGATTCAGACCAGTTGATTCAACCATGGCTTTGATATACTTAGTGACAAGGGGGGAAAAAGAGGAAATGATCCAGCTGAATCCTGTTAGACCGACACCTGCACGCAGGGCACTGAATAAAGCCTTCTTGGCATTAACCTTTAGGCATAAACTAACAATAAAAATCATCACAGGAACAACAACTGATGCTCCAAAAGCATCAAAAAAATTGTGCAGAGCTTCTAACATAAGATAACCTCATCTCCTTAGGTAAGTTTCCGTTATTATCTATTAAAATATAGCTGGGCCTGCGCTATCGGCTGTAGCGGGGGATTTTTAACACAAGGAGAAGAAATCTTGTACTCTTAAAACTCTCTTTTCCCCTTAGCTCATACCACAGAAGCCCCTTTTGCAAACAACCGTCAATAGCGAAATAGATGAGCACAGCTAATCTTGATCTAAGAATTATTTATTAACAACGTTGATAGGATGTCCAGCATAAAAGGAACGAATATTTTCTGCCGCTTCTTCTGCTAAAGTACGACGTCCCTCAATAGTCCCTGTACCGGCATGGGGAGCCATCATAACATTATCCAAGGCACGTAGTTTTTCCGAAACCTTTGGTTCGAATTCAAAAACATCCAAACCAGCGCCAGCAATTTCTCCCTTTTCGAGGGCGTCTACTAAATCGGTTTCGGATACAATTGGGCCGCGCGCAGCATTAACAAGGTAGCTACGATTTTTCATAGCCTTGAAAACCTCCTTGTTAAACTTATGTTTAGTCGATGGTAGGAAAGGAGCATGAATGGTAATAACATCCGATGTTCCAACCAATTCTTCAAATTCAACATAGGTGACATTAAGCTCTTTTTCCTTTTCTTCTGACAGGCGGTAGGCATCATTATAGATAACTTTCATTCCAAATGCCTGCGCCAGTTTAGCGACGGTCGATCCGATTCGGCCAAACCCATAAACCCCTAATGTTGCCCCTTCAAGCGTTAGACCTTGGTAGCGGCGTTCACTGGGATCAATCCATTCTCCATTGCGGACAATCTTATCGTAAAAGGCCAGACGTTTAACAGCTGATAAAATCAAAGCAAAAGTCATCTCAGCAGTTGGAACTCGAACGGCTTGGGGGGAATTCGCTACCACAATCCCCTTTTCCTTAGCATAAGCGATATCAACATGATCAAAACCGACGGCATTCAAAGAGATGATGTCTAAGTTTTTACCTGCATCAAGCATTTCTCTATCGCCCTTTTGCCCCATCAGTAACCAACCATCATATTCGGGCAAATGCTCCAGCACATACTCGCGTGAGAAGGGTTCGCTATCTGAATAAGTTACATCGAAATCTTCAAAAAGTTTTGTTAACCCCTCTTTAGGAACGATACCTGTTACAAGAATTTTTTTCTTTGTCATATTTCTACTCCATTCTTATATTTTGATAAATTTGGTAAGACATTTCTTTGTTGTAAGCGTAGGTGAGCAGACAATCCAAAATAAATGGAGAGTACGCTAACCCCAGATAAGCTTTCGCAAAAGCCATGGCACTCATTTCACTTAAGGAAATGAAGGTCGTCTGATAACGATACCCCAGAAGGGACCATAAAACCATTTTTTTCGTTTTTGTAATCACTGATGCTGCATCTTTAAATTCTAAATAGTGGAAATATTCATGAGCAATCAGCAGCTGCTTAAGTGCTTTTTCTGAAAAGTCATGCTGGTATTTGGTTCCACTCACCAAATTTAAAAACTTATCAATACTGTCCTGAAAAACTGTGATTTTATTGGGTTCTACATACTGGGCAAAAATAAGATAGCTACCGCCATTCGGTCTAGGTGGATTGGTATAAATAATCCCTTCTCTTTCCAATAAGACAGAAAGATTAGGGGCTTCTTTTTTAACACTTTCAGCATAATCAGAACCGCAGATGACAGCTTCAGCAATCAATTCTGCCTTCAGTTCTTCTGTCATACGCCCATAGACAGGATCGGCTTTTAGAGCGTCCTGATAAAATTTTTCTTCCGGAATCGCCATAACCAATTCCACAAAGGCCTCAAAGTCTGGTACACTCGCAGCGTCTGTTGCCTCCGGTTTAGGAGGAGCCTGCGAATTAGGAAAGAAAATTTTCTTGATATTCATATTCATCATAATTGTGTTTTAACCGCCACTAAGATAACTTTTTCGTCAGGATCCAGCATGTCCATTTCAACAGACATTAAAAGGAGAATTTGCTCAAAATCCATACTGCCATTGAAGTCCATGATTCTTGGACCGACACAGATATAAAAGTCCGGCCGCAAAACGCTGTCTGTCGTGAAGACGGCCAATTTTTCATAAAAATCTGCAACAGCCTCCTGATAATCTTTTACCTGAATCTCTACTGCTGTTCCTGAACTGCTTTGAACTTTAATAAAGCCTTTGGTGTCCAAAATACGGATAGCCTCATCACCGTCTGTGCGGCCAATAATCTTAAAGAACTCACCATCCAGTCTCATAGCAACCTTTTCTACTGGCACGCCCATATCTTCGGCAGCTAAGGTCATCAATTCTTCTTGCGTCGCAGCAGATAGGAGATCCATGGATTTAACTTCTGTAGAACCCAAAGCTATGGCTGTTAATTTCGACGTTTGGGAATCAATTTCTACGTGCACCTCAACTGTCGCTGGTGCCGCCCCGCTTTCAACAGCCCTGTCAATGGCTTCTTGCCGAATAGAGCGGATATCCTCAGGTGTTGGATTGGGAACTACCCGTTCTACAGCATCGCGAACCAAGGAAAGAGCTACCCCAATAGAAGAAATAACTTCCGCATTTTCTGGAATTTTATATTTGATGTCCATCTTATCAGCGCAGTAACCTATCAGTGAAGCTGCTCCGCCGCCGACACCAATCAAGGAAATTTGGTCATGCCCCAGCTTGTATTTTTCCGCCAACTCCATAATGACAGGTTCAATCTTCTCATAAGCTTTATGCAGTATTTGTTCAGCCAGCTCTTCAACACTAGTTCCTATGTAATCGGCCACAGGTTTCATGGCTAAACGGGCTGCCTCAACATTTCCATAAGAAAACTCATCAGGACTAACTAAGCCTAAAACATTGGCAGCACAGCTATTAGTAATGGTCAGATAAGAACCATCCTTTAGGCGGAGCCGGACATAATCTTCCGGATCTCCATCCTTAGGCTGGAATAAATCCAATTCACAATCTTCTAGACGCTCTGTTTCCGAAAAAACAGCATAATCCAAACCAGCGATATGGGCACTACGGGGCCCGACATCTACTACACCGTCCTTGGACACACGTACCATACTACCGCCGGCAACACCCAAGACTCGGACATCTAAGGAGCTGATATAGGTCTTATGACCACCAACAATAGAATAATCAACCGCCGGCCGACCATTTTTTATGACACCGATATTAACAGAAGTTCCGCCAACTTCAAAATAAACTCCATTTGAAGCCCGTAAGTACATCAGTGCCCCCATGACACTGGCTGCAGGACCCGATAACATCGTAAGAACAGGCCGTTTTTTCATTTCTGAAATGTCCATGACACCGCCATCACCGCGCATAATCATCAAGGGCACTTCAACACCAGCATTGTGGACGCTTGTTTCTGTCTGCCTAGCAGTATCCAGCATTTTGGGCAGGATACTGCCGTTAATAGCCGCTGTCCGTGTCCGACGAGTCAAACCGTACAATTTGGTGATTTCAGACGCTGTACTTGCCATTAACCCCCGGCTCTCAGCTTCACCTAAAATATTTTGTTCAGGGGTGGCATCGTCAACCCCGAAAGCAGAGGAAGCTATGATCACCTGAGCACCTTGTGCTTCTAAGCTATCCAGTTTTTTATTAACCTTTTCTTGGGTGAATTCCCTTCCCGGCAGAAACTCATTAACAATCCTGATGTAGCGCCCCGTTCCTAAATCAATATCATCAAGATGAGTCTGGCGCTTAGCCAAAAATGATTCAAAGAAACCGCCGGCAGTTCCCAGTACGCCGACCTTAGCTACATCTCCTTCCAATAGCGCGTTAGTTGCTTGAGTCGTACTGTGGGCCACAAACACAACATCTTCTGGAGAGATATTATTTTCCTGCATACAGTTGACAAAGGAAGTGACGACACCAGTGGCTACACCAAATTCATCATCATGGGTTGTTTTTACGGAGGACTTTCCAATGATCTCGTGCGTATCATTATCAATGGCTACCGCTTTGGTATGGGTGCCGCCAACATCAATTCCCATTCTTACTTTTCTACCTGACATAACCTATCCCCCTTTAACCGAACATAAAGTAGGTAACCATAGCTAAAATAGCACTGATGACCCAACCGCTAGGGATACTAATCTTAAGGAAGTCCTTAGTCGTTACCTTGGTATAGTTGATACCCCAAATAATCCAAGACTGAGTAATACAAGATGAAATATTCATCGTAATCGTTGGCGTATACATCAAAGGGAAGAGCAGATTTGTACTAAAACCAATACTTTTTAGTATGCCTAAAGTCGCAGCTCCTGCACCAGCCAGTGTAAACGGTCCTCTAAATAAGCCCAAAGGTGCTAGAATGGCAAAAGCTAGACAAATAATAAGGGTAGAGTGAGGAATAACCCCTCCTAACAAAGCATTAAAGTAGGGAACAGCTAGCTCTGAGGCCTTATTAAACATGGGAATAATCAGCATGAAGCCGACCAAGGGAGCTGTGTCAATAACCCCATCATAGAAGGTTTTATTGAAGATATCGCCAGTTGCCTTGAAGCTCTTGAGATAGCCGCAGATTGCCAGGGCATAAAAACTAGCAATAAGGAAACCAAGAATAACTGGAACTTGAAAGCCAATTGCCAATACAACCGGAATAAATGGTGTCAGCAGAGCCAAAGCCGGTACCCTGTCTTCTTGTTCTTTAGCAGGTGTTTTGGCAGCCCAGGCGTGAACGCGTTTCTTTCGGTTTGCAAAAATGACAATAATCATAATAGCGATTATCAGCTGAATGGCTAAGGCGATGAATCCCCAATGTAAGTAAGTTGCATTGTAGAAATAAGTTTGTTCACCCTTAGGACCTAGATAGAAAGCTTGGTACTGATTGAAGATCAAAGGGTTGATGTAGAGTCCTGATCCAATAGAGAGCATAAAAGCAACTAAGGAAAAAGTCTTAGGGACACCTAGAGTCAGCATAATCGGCAGTACGATAACACCGATAGCAACAACAGCACCTGCACCGAACATACTGGTAAAGATGGCTGTTGTTACTGCCAAGAGTAAGGTTGCTGTTATGGCAGGTTTATCGCCGCCCAACTCAACAGTTTTTTTGATAATCGATGATGCAATGCCGGTTTGTAGCATAACACGGCCAAACCATGCACCAAAGCAGAAGTTAACTAAGACTGGTCCCCAGCCTTCCGGCCCCGCTTGAAAGACATTGGTTAAAACATCTTTAAAAGACATTGTGACAACATCTTTGTTATCGGCGATAAACTGAGGATCCTTGACCAATATATTGCCAATTAAAGGAATAACGGTCCATAGAATAGCCATAATCAGCATACCAATCATCAGATTACCGCCTTTGACAGCATAAACAACTAGTCCTAGAAAAACCAGTAATAACAAAATTCCCATTAGCGTTTGAATCATGGTTCATCTCCTTTATTAAGATACGGCAGAGGTTTGTTCCCTAAGTACTGAGCACTTGGAAACAAACGAGGTTGAGACAAAAGCCCTGTTTAATATTAGCTACTTTAGCTAGAACAGTTTGACGCAGTAATTGATAAGATAGGATTCGTAGATAAGTATCCTACTTGGATACTATCCGTCCACAATTTGGAGAAATTCTCTTTTCTGAAGCAACTGTAAAGCTTTACCAACTGCTTGGTAATCTGCTAAACTAACACTTTCTATACGTGGTCTGTCACCTCCTGTAAAACACGAACTAGGCTCTTAGAAAGATATCTGGTATAAAGCCACTTCATGGCGTCCATTGTTAGCAGAAAAAATGTAATTTCTACTGTTTTTTTCAAAAGCTAAGCAGTTACTTGAAGAGGCGCTCGAGTCAATCAGTTCCATCTGAATTTTATCGTCGACCTTTCGGTAGAGCATTAAATCAGCCTGATCAGATCGCCATCCAAATACAAACACTGGCTGTCCATCTAAATAGCCTGACCAGATCGAATGCCCAAAAGGAGTCTTTTGGGGATGATGAAAAATTTCTGCTGTAAAGTCATTATTCAAAACTCGCAATTTATCACCATGAAATGCTTGGATGATAACATTTTCTTTAACGCCGTTACTGTCCAAATCAATCTGGACGATATCGCTTGTTTCTTCACCAAAGAGCAAATCCAATCGCCAGTCATTTGTATCCGAATACTCTGGGTAGGTTAACTTTATAATTCCTTCAACGCCTGTTATCAAGGAATACCCCTCCTCTTTAACACTGTAGTAACCGTGATTTTTACAAAGTCTAAGCGGGAGCGTTCGTAAATCAGCCAATTGGTTATTTTGTTCGTCGAACTGTCCAACGATAATTTTTCCTTTATCGGACCAGTCTTCAACAAAACTTTTAGAATTGGCAATGGTACAACCAACAAAGAGAAGGCTGCCATCAGATTGTTCAATGAGATCAAAACGATGTAAATAGGGAAAGTCTGCCAGCTTGGAAATTGTCCAGCGCCCTTCTGAAAAGCTTCCTCTGACAATTTGACATGATTTAGCATTAAAGCCAGGGTAAAATTTTTGGGTTGCTAGGAAATCAAGAGTTCCCGGAATCTGGATGATACTCATAGTTCCCCCGATTTCATCCCAAATGACCGTCCTTTCAAAAGAACGATTGAGGTCATAAGCAAAGCAAGCATCTTCAACTTCCGAGGCTACCAGCAAATAATCGTCATCTTGATGCTGAAGTCGGGCTACCGAATAGCTAGATTGTAAAGGCTCCGATAATATTTTTTTGACTTCCATTTGTACTCTACACTCCTTCCAAAATTAAAGTTAATCGTTTAACTAAATCATCAAAAAATAAATAACGTTTTTTGGTTAAACGTTTAACCTTCCTTCACTATCTCGAGTATATCACACCAAAAATATTTTGCAAGCGTTTTCTTATCTAAAATTGAAAAAGAAAAGGGAGAAACCATTATCTGCTGCCTCCCTTTCTCAAACCATTCTAAACCCATTAAAAAGATTTTCGAAGTACGATATCATTACGAACCTCGATCAGCTGAGGTTTATAAGTCTGGTCATCATGCTTAATTTTATCAATCAGGCATTCTGCTGCGACACAGCCAAGCCCATAGGAATCTTGACGGATACACGACATATTGGGATTTAGAACCTCCATCCAATCAAGATCTTCATATGAGCCCAGACCAAAATCATCAGGGTAGCGATAATCTGTTTTGTTTAGCATCTTCATAAATTCTAAAAGAGTAGGACCATTCATCATAAAGAAAGCTGTCCGCTTTTGCGCCTTTTCAATAATCGAAAAAATCTTTTTTTCTGTTTCAGCCTCTCCCAGTGTAATTAACTTGGAAGGATCGCTGCTTACCGTCTCTGTAAAACCTCGATAACGGGCTTCCCGTGTAGAGATCCCCGTAATGGGAAAGGTTACAAAATAGATATCTTCATAGCCGGCAGCCTGCATTTTTTTCAAAAATTTACTGGTCGAATAGGTATTGTCGGAAACTATGGTATCCAGAGTTAGGTTCTTAGATTGCCGATCGACCATGACCATCTTTTGGTTATCCAATGTTTTAATCATGGGATTATTGGCATCGACCGAATCTAAAATAACACCAGATACCTTTTCTTGATCTAATCTTCTTAGATTATCTAATTCTTGATTTAAATCGTTATCTGAATTTGTAAAAGTAGCAGCATAGCCATGCAAGGTGCAAGTATCATTGATTCCTTTCATAACAAAAGAAATGAAAGGATTAGTAATATCAGCAATCACGACCCCAATTGTTTTAGTATCTCGCGTTACTAAACTCTGGGCAACTTTACTTGGCTGATAGCCTGTTACCTCTATGGCCTGCCTAATTTTCTCCTTTGTTGCGGGTGACATCTTCTTGTAATTTCCACTAAGGTAGTAGGATACTGTCGCCTTTGAAACACCTACTAACTTAGCAATATCGTTAATGGTCACCTTACCAAACATCGTCTTCCCCCCCACTCCTATAATGTCTCTGCCATTATATCACTTTGACTTGGAAAGAACAAAAAGGCAGGAAACCTTAAGACAACAAAGAGTTAGAAGCTGAAACAAGCATATCAGTTGAGTCTTCTCATAGAAAAATACGTTGACGACAGCAGTTGGGGGTGTTTACTATTAGTGATCAGTGTTCCAAGCCTTTTTGCCCATAGTAAGCATTTTTACCGTGTTTGCGCAGATAGTGTTTGTCTTTCAAAGCTTGCGGCACTTCTTCGACCTGGGGATCAACAGCCTCTGTATAACGAGCCATACGTGCTACTTCTTCTAATACGACTGCGTTGTAAACAGCGGATTTTTCATCCTTGCCCCAAGAAAAAGGTCCGTGGTTGCGCACTGTAACACCTGAAACGGCTAATGGCTCTAAGCTGCGTTTGGCGAATTCTTCGATGATAACCTTGCCGGTTTCTTTTTCATATTCCCCATTAATTTCCTCGGCTGTCAAGGCTCTGGCACAAGGAATAGGTCCGTAAAAGGTATCTGCATGAGTGGTTCCGTAGCAAGGAATATCACGTCCAGCCTGAGCCCAGGCTACGCCTTCAGTTGAGTGAGTGTGGACAATGCCTCCGATTTCAGGCCAAGCCTTATAAAGCTCAACATGGGTTGGCAGGTCAGATGATGGATTGAGATCGCCTTCAACAATATTGCCATCAAGATCAGTCACGACCATATTTTCAGGAGAGAGTTCGTCATAAGCAACACCTGATGGTTTGATAGCAATATAGCCTTGCTTGCGGTCAATGGCTGACACATTACCCCAGGTGAATTTTACCAAGCCATGCTCCGGCAATTCCATATTGGCATCATAGACACGTTTTCTTAATTCTGGTACTAACATTTATCGTAACCCCGCTTTCTCAATTAGTGGATAAAGGAAATTCTGCGCTTCCTTGATAGCTGCCCGTGTTTCTTCAACTGTTTCACAGTTTTCTGACCACATTTCAATCAAAAACGGGCCGTTGTAGTTGGTCTTCTTTAACACCTCAAACATGGCTTCCCAGTCAACACAGCCTTGACCAAAAGGCACATCACGGAACTGCCCTTTTGAGCTTTCTGTAACAGCATAAGTGTCTTTTAAGTGGAGGGCTGCGATAGAGCGGTGCCCATTGTAAAATTCACTCCAGAGGTCATTGTGCCAAGCCGAGACATTGCCTGTATCGGGATAGACAAACAGATAGGGTGAATCAATTTCCTTTTCAATAGCCAAATATTTTTCAATAGAATTGATGAAAGGATCATCCATGATTTCAATAGAGAGGATGACTTGAGCCTCTTCTGCCCAAGTGCAGGCCTGACGCAGATTTTTAATGAAGCGCCCCCGCGTTTGAGGCGACTTTTTCTCGTAGTAGACATCATAGCCTGCCAGCTGAATATTGCGAATGCCGATATCTTGGGCAAAGATGATGCATTTTTTCATCATGTCCATAGCACGCGCTTCTTTTTCAGGATCATTGGATCCCATCGGGAAACGGCGGTGGCCGCTAAAGGTAATGGTTGGCACCCGCACACCCGTTTCAAAAATAGCTTTAACTAAGTCTAAACGCTCTTCTTTTGACCAATCCAGACGGGCTAAACGCTCATCTGATTCATCAATAGATAACTCTACAAAGTCAAAGCCTAACTCCTTAGCAAAGTTGAGACGCTCCAGCCAAGTAAACTGTTTGGGTGTTGCTTTTTCATAAATACCGATTGGACGTGTCATAGTCTACCCCCAGATTCGTTTAATTTCGTCCTTGAAGGTACGTGCTGCCGCTGCCGGATCGGGAGCTTCTGTGATACCGCGGCCAGCGATGAAGGTAAAGACATCAACACCTTTAAACAGTTTTAAGGTATCGACGCTGAGCCCCCCTGTGACAGACACACGAAAGCCCATGTCAATTAGTTTTTTCACCTTATTAAGGTCTTTTTCACCCCAAGTTTCGCCGGCTAAGAGCGCATCGCGTGATTGGTGGTAAATCGCTTGTGAAATTCCAGCGTCCAGCCATTGCTGTGCTTGTTCGTAAGTCCAGTCACCATAGAGTTCGATCTGAATTTCACCGCGGTCTCCGCGGACTTCCTCGATAGCCTTGCGGGCTGCTTCCATGGTTGGAATCGTTGCGCAGCAGATACAGGTCATCCAGTCAGCACCGCGGACTGCATTGTTTTTAGCTACCGTTCCGCCGGCATCAGCACATTTGGTGTCTGCGACAATAATTTTATCAGGGAAGAGACTGCGCAGAACTTCTACTAATTCGCTGCCAACTTGAAGGAGGCAAACTGTTCCAGCTTCGATAACATCGACTTCTTGGCCAACAGAAACAGCGGCCGCAATCGCACCCTGCAAATCTGAGTGATCAAGGGCTACTTGTAAATTAGGAAGAGTTTTTGACATTGTCTTGTTCCTTTCTTTTTCTAAAATATAATACCTAGCCTCTCAAGGAAAAACTAAACTACCAAACGAAACAAAGTAGCCCAGCACCTTATAGAAAGAAGGACTCCTTGTTTTTTATACTAACTATCTAAGTCCAAGCCCTCTAGATAGGGACTGTTTTTAGATTCATCAACCATAGCTAGGACTTCTTCGGCCTTTTTAGCTGCAACAAGACGCTCAATCGCGTGATCTAGTTCAAAGAGGGCTATGATTTGCGGGATAGCTACCGATGTGTGAATCTGTGAGCTAGTGGCCGCAAGAGCTAGTAGGACCTGAACTTCTTTTCCGTCTGAAAAGCGGACAGGTTCTTTAAGAGTAATCAGGGAAAAGGCATCTCGTTCTACCCCTGCTTCTGGCCGAGCATGAGGCATGGCCATACCTGGCATTAAGATATAGTAAGGACCATATTCTTTAGTAGAATCAATGATAGCTTGGTAGTATTCTTCTTTGACCGCACCGCTTTCAATCAAAGGAGTAACCGATAGTTTCACGGCTTCTTCCCATGTTGATGCTGACAATCCTAAGCGGATAGAGTCATTTTCAATAAAGGCTTGTTTTAAATTCATGCCCAACTCCTTTTATTAAGATACAAAGCCGTTAAGCGTTCCAAAGGAATTTAGGAAAATTGACGCAGGTGACAAAACACCTAGAAAATTTTATCTAATTCCACAGAAACCTAGGCGGGTTAGATTATTAAGATACTAAGCCGTTAAGCACTCCAAAGGAATTTAGGAAATGGAGTGACGATTCATTAAGAATCGAGCGACATTTATCTAATTCCACAGGAGTGTAGGCGAGTTCAATTTACAAGATACTAAGCCGTTAAGCGACTCAAAGAAATTTAGAGAGCCTGACGAAGAATCGCTGAAGATTCTAGGAAAGCGAGTCTAATTTCACAGAGTCGTAGGCGAGTTCAATTACTAAGATACTAAGCCGTAAGCGACTCAAAGAAATTTAGAGAGCCTGACGAAGAATCGCTGAAGATTCTAGGAAGGCGAGTCTAATTTCACAGAGTCGTAGGCGAGTTCAATTACCAAGATACTAAGGGCGCCCGTGGACACAGCTAAAATAGAAGATTTGACGCAGAGTCCAAAAGACTCTAGGAGAAGCTATCTTTTTAGCCAAGTCCACAGCCCGTGTTCAATTATTAAGATACTAAGGGTCGGTTCGCTTGGCGAAAATTTCCGACAGGAAAATAGGGGAGCGACGCCGTGTGCTTGACACACAAGGAGCTCCTTCTTTTTCCCGAGGAAATTAGGCCCGTGTTCAATTGACAAAGTATCGCTAAGACCTTAGGTCTTGCTCTACTACACAAACTACTATGGTAGTTTGCTATGCCAATTACTAACTCCGTTTGGTTAGTAAAATTACTAACCAAACGGAGTGTCGCTAAGCCGCTCTACTTATCCAGTGGATAAGTGGAAATAGAAGCTGAGCTTGCACAGTATGCATTGGAAAACCCAGAAAAGATTTAGACAAGGAACGATAGAGCCACGATGGTTTTTACCACCCGAAAAATTATCTAATTCATAAGATTATCTGCAAAAAGTCATGATTCACAGAAATCGTTTTTCTTCGCCCTTCTATTTTGTTGCTCCAAGGAAAAATCTTTCTCTAGGAGTACCCTCCTTTCTCTCGCCTATATCTGAAACTATTTCAAGGCTGCTTCGAGCTTGGTTTTGATTTCATTGTCATCCATGAGGTTATCAAGGCCAATCAGATGCCCATTAGTGCGCCCATCTAATTCATGAATCAGATGATTGGAGGCAACAACAATATCGTAACCGGAGGCTAAGCCTTTAGCTTCACCAACTGAACAGGAAGCCGATTCAATATCAGATACGCCTAGTTGACGAAGAGCATTTTCAACTTTCATTTTAATGACCATTGAGGAACCCATACCGTTTCCACATGCTGTAAGTACTTTAACCATAATAATATCTCCTAACTTTCATTTATTTATAATTATTGGATCCATCAATCTTCTGCAGCTACTTCACCACGATAGTAAGCCTCCTTATCTTTGGCTTTGGCAAATTGAATTTGCGGAATAGCCAATAAAAAGAGGGCAACAAGAATGTAGCCAATAAGGCCGGCATACTTGAAGAGGTAAGCAAAGGGTACCCAAGGGATCTCAAAGTCAATATTGCCGTGATAGCCGCCAAATTCTGCTAGACCAAGAAGGGCAACAGCCAGAGCTCCAACAGCAACCTGAATGACACCTGAGATGAAGGACAGGATAACCGCTGCCTTCCAGCCGCCTCGCTTATCAGCGTAAACAGCAATGGCTGCATTATCGAAGAATACTGGCACAAATCCAGTGATAATAAGAACCGGATTCTTAAAGACAATCAAGAGAATAATTGTCACTAGCTGGCCGATAAGACCGGTCGCAAATCCAAAGAGAACCGCACTGGCAGACCCAAATCCAAAGGAAGCAGCAACATCAACGGCTGGGAAGGAACCAGGCAGCAATTTATTAGAAATTCCTTGGAAGGCGTTGGTCAGCTCACCGACAAACATCCGAACCCCTTGCATCAAAACAAAAAGATAAACTGAGAAGGTAAAGGCTGTCTGAATGACGTACATAAAGAAAGACTGTTTTGTCGGATCAAAGAGCGTACCTGTCGTGATAACCTCTTGATTAGACATGATATCGGGCCCCAGGATAACTAGAATGGCTCCGAAGAAGACCAACATCAGGGTGGCCGAAGCAACGACCGTATCATGGAAAATATTCAGAAAAGCTGGCAATTTGAGATTGTCTAAATTGTCTTCTTTTTTACCCAGTTTGGGGGCAACTTTGTCAGTAAACCAAATAGCGAATTGTTGTTGGTGGCCGATTGCAAAGCCACCGCCACCAGTTAAACGCTGAGTTGGTTCAACTGTCATATTAGAACTAACAGCCCAGTATAGACCACACAAGATACCCACAGCCACTGTTCCCCAGAATTGATTACGAAAAGCTGGTATCAGGAGAATGACCATCAAAGTCACTGTAGCGGCCTGCTGCACCATGATATGACCAGTAATGAATAGGGTACGAATCTTAGTGATCTTACGAAGAGCAACCAAAAGAATATTGAAGAAAAAGCCTATTAGAAGAGCTGTCGTTGCTGTCCCGATAAATTTTGGAAGCTCCTGGGCAATTTTTTCATTGACAGCTGTCAATCCGAAATAAGGGTCAATAACAGCAGCACCAATCTTGAACTTGTAGTTCAAAGCCGCCAAGATTGGTCGGAAAGTTGTTACCAAGCCGCCAGATCCAACATCTAAGATCATATAGCCGACGGTGGCTTTGATAAAACCTGCAAATACATCATGCAGCGGCTTTTTCAATAATAGATATCCAATCAAAACTAAGATACCTACAAAGAAGGCTGGTTTTTGCAAAATGTTTTGCGAAAACCAGTTCAGAATATCAAGCAGTATAGCCATAATCCTACTCCTTTATCTAATAATTTGTTTTTCCTTATGGCTTCATTCTAACAATGTAAGCGCTTTTACAAAAGACCAAGACTCACACATTTGAGTGTTCAAAAATGTGCCCTCTGATATTTGATAGACTAGGCAGATTACTGAAAGAAAAAAATTCCCCAATAAAAAAGACCTTGACATAAGCGATTCAAGGTCTAGCTTTTGCGCAGCAATAACGTCTTATCATCATGGTTGATTTAACAGCTTGGTAAACGGTTAGGAGAAACAATGCTTACAGCACAGTGGGCTCTATCAATTCGCAGATGAAGCCGCCAAAACAATTTATGACCGGCATTTGGTAAGCCTTATCCAAAGTGTGAATAAACCCAGTAAGCTCTGCTATTGTAACCAGAGCAGTTTACCTTTCTGGACTAATTAAAAGAGAGCCTACTGGGACTCTCTTAATTGTCTTATGTTTTTTCATATGACAGCCCTCAGGACTGCCACACTTTATCCGTAATCGTGCCGATGAGTTGGAGTTTCTGCCACTGATCGGCTTCTGTTAGGGTATTGCCCTCTTCTGTCGAAGCAAAGCCGCACTGGGTTGAAAGTCCCAAATTTTCCAGCGGCACTAGTTGGGCAGCTTCTTTGATGCGGTCAATGACTTGGTCTACATCTTCTAAAGCAGGATCTTTAGACGTTATCAATCCAAGTACAATTTCAACGCCTTTGCGATTATTCCAAATATCAGTAAGAGGAGCAAAGCTGCCACTGCGGGCATCATCATATTCGAGGAAGAAAAGATCATAGTTTAGCTGACCTAAGTATTTGGCTACCGAATCGTAACCTCCTTCAAAAAGATAGGTCGATTTAAAATTGCCACGACAGACATGAGTAGCCACAGTCAGATCAGCTGGTAAGTCAGCCAAGGCCTTGTTAATGGTATAAACATCATCTTGGGCGATTTGCTGCAGTTCTTTTGTTTTTTCTGGATCATCCTTGTGGTCTTCAAACTGCTGAATAAGATAGCCCCATGTTGTGTCGTCTAGTTGAACATAACGAGCTCCTAAATCATAAAAATGTTTGATAGTATCGTGATAAGCCTGAGCTAAGTCGTCCAGAAAGTCTGTCCATGTTTCATAGTAGTCCAGCGCCAAGTCTGAGCGGTGGTCGCGGTTAATAACCAGAGAAGGACTGGGAATAGTGACCTTAGGTAGAACACCAGCAGGTGTAATAGACTTAAGATAAGCAAAATCGCGGTAAAAAGGGTGGTCAGGATTTTCAGTTACCTTACCTGTCAGCCGCACATTCGTTGTCCTTGTTTTAGCCCCATGGAACTTATAAGAATCCTCTTGCTCATAGGCTTCAAATCCGTTTAAATCCCAAAGAAAATCAAGGTGCCACCAAGAACGTCCAAACTCACCATCTGATACAACTTTTAGACCGCTAGCAACCTCATGCTGAACCAGTTCGGCGACCAGTTTATCCTGTAGGGTCAGTAAATCTGCACGACTGATAGTTCCTTTAGCATATTGCTCACGCGCTTCTTTCAAAGCCGCAGGACGCAGATAACTGCCGACATGATCGAAATGGTACTGAATTTTAGACATAATATTACTCCTTTACTAAGATACCAAGCCGTTAAGCGACTCAAAGAAATTTAGGGAGCCTGACGAAGAATCCCCGAAGATTCTAGGAGGGCGAGTCTAATTTCACAGAGTCGTAGGCGGGGTCAATTACTAAGATACGGCAGAGGTTTGTTATCTAAGCGCTTCGCACTTGATAACAAACGCCAATCACTATGGTGAATTGGCTACCTCTCCCACTAACTTCGTTTGGTTAGTAAAATTGATTAACCAAATGAAGGGCCGCTAAGGATATCCGCGGATCAAGCAGCAAGAGTCTGCCTTTAGAGCGCTGAACACCGCAGAGTTCTGGCGAAAAGGGTGGGCAGTCCTGTTTCACTTCCAGTTTTGTCTACAATTTTCAAAACTCGCTTTTATTTTAACACCGGTTACTATAGTTGTAAAATATATATTTTCTATGCTTGTTTATAACTGTTTTCTATATCCTCTTGTCAGTTTAAGAGAAGGTCAATCGCTGGTTTATGAGGAACTCTTTCAGAGTTAATCGATGATACGTTAGCTAGCAACACTTTTACTGCGATAAAGTCAAGTTGGCTCTTATTTGTCCCATCAGTCAAACTTTGCAGCAAGCAGCAAGGGGCTCAAAAAGATATTACTAATTAATAATTTTTAGTTTTTTAGCTTTCAAGCCGAATATCGGGCTTACGGTTTTGCTTTTTTCGCATAATTACGTTAAAATGAAATGTAATGAGAAAAAGAATTAAACCGATTGTCGTTTATGTCTTTTTGGCTCTGGTAGGGCTTTTTTTAAGTATTGCGTCTGTAGTGATAATGAATGCTCGCAGCACAGCCTTGCAAACAGCTAGGAAAAATATTCCTTCAGCTAGCTCCACCAGCCTGCCAAAGACATCTGCGTCAAGTTCGTCAGACAACGAATTAGAATTAAAACCGATTGTCGACATTTCGGGGTGGCAGCTGCCTAAGCAAATTGATTACGACGCACTCTCAAAAAATATTTCAGGTGCTATCGTCCGTGTTTACGGAGGATCACAAATTTCAAAAGACAGTAATGCCGCTCACTCCACTGGTGTCGATAAATCCTTTAAAACCCACATTAAGGAATTTCAAAAACGTGATATCCCCGTTGCTGTTTACAGTTATGCCTTAGGGCGATCTGAAAAGGAAATGAGGGAGGAGGCTAAGATTTTCTATAACAGTGCTTCTCCTTATAAACCCACTTATTACTGGATCGATGTCGAAGAGGACACGATGAGAAATATGGACAGAGGGGTCGAGGCTTTCCGTGCAGAACTCAAACGTTTGGGAGCCGAGCATGTCGGTATTTACATCGGTACCTACTTCATGACTGAGCAGGAAATTTCCGTTAAGAAATTTGATGCTGTTTGGTTACCGACCTATGGCTCAGATTCCGGTTACTACGAAGCCCAGCCTCAAACTGATGTCGATTACGACTTGCATCAGTATACATCTCAAGGCAGCCTACCTGGCTTTGATGATATTTTGGATCTGAATCAAATCAATCCTAATAAGGATGCTCGAAAGACTTTTGAGAAGCTGTTTGGAAAAATCAAGGAATAGCTTGGCAGTTGGACTAGGAAATGGCCTAGTCTTTTTTCATACAGACAAGGTCTTTACAGGACAGATCTATGAAAGTTTTTATGCAATAATAATATTTTTTGAATTTCAATATTCAAAGATCTCCCTGTTCATGTGCAAGGCGCAATAGCTTTGTAGTCTGCCTATTCTAATTAGAGGGAATATGCTATAATAAATCTGATTATAATTGGAGATTTTAGGAAGTATGGCTAAAAAAACGAAAGTAAAAAAGACCTTGGTGGATCAGATTTTGGACAAGGCCAAAGTTCCACACGATTCTTTAGACTTTAATGGTTTGGACGCTCAGTACCCTGAAGGTATTGAACCTTCTGATATTTTCAAAACCTTGGCTTTGAAGGGAGATAAGACTGGTCCGATTATCGGTATTGTTCCTATTACAGAACATCTTTCAGAAAAAAAGTTAGCCAAGGTATCCGGCAATAAAAAGGTCACTATGATTCCGCAAAAAGAACTGGAGAAGACCACAGGGTATGTTCACGGCGCCAACAATCCGGTTGGTATCCGCCAGAAGCATAAATTCCCTATCTATATTGATAATATCGCTCTCGAATTGGGACAGATAATTGTATCGGCTGGCGAGCTCAAGCGCTCTATTCGTATTGACAGCAAGGCGCTCGCTGATTTTGTTTCAGCTGAGTTTGCTGATATTAAAGAGTAAAGAGATTAGTGTGTTTTAATTTCAGCCTTCCCGTGCAGAAAGATTGCGTGCTAGTACTTGGCAAGCCCTTATTCTACACATATAAAGATTTGCTTTTCCAGTCGTTTTTTCGGACTATCAGCTTTTCTTTTTTAAACATCAGATTATAAAACTATTTAAGAATAGGAAGTTTAAATATGCGTTTATATTTTGTCAGACACGGTAAAACTCAGTGGAACCTAGAAGGCCGCTTTCAGGGTTCTAAAGGAGACTCTCCCCTCTTAAAGCAATCTATCCTAGAATTAAAAGAGTTGGGGCGCTATCTCTCCGATACCCACTTCGATAAAGTTTATTCCAGCGATCTTAAGCGTGCCAGAGAGACGGCTGCTATTATCATGGAAGAAAACCAGTATCCAGCAGAAATTTTCCTAGAAAAGGCCATTCGGGAGTGGAACCTGGGACGCTTAGAGGGGCAGAAGATAGCTACTATTGCTGCTATCTACCCTAAGCAAATGCAGGCTTTTCGCTATAACCTCGCTAAGTTTGATAATACCTTTTTTGAAGCGGAATCAGTCTATCATGTTATACAGAGGGTTGCCGACTTTGTAGCCAATCTAGACTACGACCATGATCAAAATGTCCTATTAATTGGTCACGGTGCCTGCTTCACTGCTGCTGTCAATTACTTGCTAGGTTTTGAATCAGGGCAGCTGCGCAATCACGGCGGATTGGATAACGGCAGTGTAACCACTTTAGAAAGCATAGACGGCAAGCATTTTGAGTTGCTGTCTTGGAATGACACTTCTTATCTGGAAGCTGACCGCAAACTATCTCACTGAGTTAAACCCCTAGGCTCTTGAATAAACAGGAATAAACTGTTCTTGGGCTTAATTATCACATATGAAAAGAACTGGCAGATTATGGCAGTTCTATTTTATTACTATCTATTTTTAGCATCGACAATAGGGAGGGTATATGTCAAAAATTATTGCTAAGCGAGTATCGAACTATGAATTGTTCTACGATCTTGTCTTTGTTTTAGCCGTCTCACGCTTAATTAGTTTCTTACATACTAACAGTTTTGATGGGGACAGCATGATTTCTTTTCTCGTCTCAAGCAGTCTTTTGATGTCTATCTGGATGTATCAGACGATTTATCTTAATAAGTACGGAGAGAGAGATAGACTGGATGTTTACTTAAATATTCCTGCCATGTTTATCGCTGGAAACTTCGGACTTATGCTGGGGTTAAATCACTATGGGACACGAGAATACCTGCTCTACAACAGTCTTTTGATCCTGGCCCATGGCTTGATTGCCTTTCAGTATTATCTGAGGGGACGTAAAATTGGTTTTAATGCGGATATGATAGCATCTATGAAGCGACTGGGGCTGATTCTGTTTTATTTTACAGCTTTAATACTGGCTGCTACGGTCTTTCACCTTTTTAAAACGAGTGATGCTAAATTCTTCCTTCTCTGGCTGGTTCCTTGGATTTTCCCCTTCTTATTCAGTCAGGAGGTTGAGATTGGCCGACTTAATTTTCCCCATCTGGTTGAACGCTTCCAGCTAATTACGATTATTACCTTTGGGGAGACAGTAGTCGGACTGATTCAAACCTTTCCGCTTTACAAATCACCTGTGTTAGGTATTCTCTTTTTTACAGGGATTTCATTCATGTTTGTGGCTTATATTTCACAGATCTTTCTCACTATCAACCACCATCAGGAAACTAGAGGATTAGTCTTGATTTACACTCACCTAGCTATCATTATTGCTATTAATATGGTAACTGGCGGTATTGAAAGTCTAGCTGACAGTCATCATACTGACTACGGTTTGATGCTCCTCAGCTTGGGACTCTTGGTCTTCTATCCAGCGCTTTATGCCACTTCTATTTATAATCGCCGTCTCTACCGCTTTGCCCGAAACAACTATCTGCCCTATATCGGAGTGGTTATCTTGGGGATTATTGCCATGTGGATCCTGCGTCATTATAATATTGGTATCGCCTTAATCCTTGCAGCCACTTGTTTTATTATTCCCCGTCTCAATTTTCATGCTCGCAGACGGGCACGGGAAAAACACAAGCAGGATTAACGCTGCTTGTGATTAATTTTTTCCTGCCAACGACATCTCGATTCACCCAAAAAACCCAACATCTATTCAAAATGGATGCTGGGTTTTTATACTAAGATAGATACCTTATGCCGTAGTGGAATTTTTGGTTGGGTCTAATCTGGCGTACAAAGCCAAAACGCTCGAAACTATCGTCGCGAAAATGGGCTTTAATGATGATAGATTGACGAGCCACTCGCTGGGCTTCCTGCATGAAGAGCTCTGATAAGCCCCTAAAATCTGCTAGAGGAATAAGACCGCTGAGGTTGCTGGATTCAGTAATACGGTGTGAAAACATGGGGTCGGCATAAACAGTATCAACGCTTTTACTCGGCAGCTGGTTCATATAAGAGAGGGCTTCTTGATTGAACGTTTTTATTGAGCGCATGGCCCTATTTAACCGGTCATTAGTGGTCTTAAAAGTTTGCAGACCATGACTGACGATAAGATGAATCAGGGGGTTAACCTCTAAGGCCGTTACTTGATGACCTGCTGCAGCCATCACGATGCTATCGCTGGCTAAGCCCATTGTTGTATCCAGGACACTTTTAGGAGCAGGAGCCAGCAAATCTACAAGAGGGTCGTGGGCTGCCTTGCTTCTCAGCATAGCTGTATCTGGGTGAAAATAGAGCTGACTGCCATCAGAATCTATCAAGACCAGCTGATCTTGATAGATCATTAAAACCGTACGGTAGTCTGCTAAAAGCTGCTTTAGTGAGCGCTTGCGCCGTTCTACATAGGTGACCGAAAATTTCTGTGCCAGTTTCTTAGCCTGCTGCACCAAAGATTGATCTTGCCTCAGACTTGTTGTTACGATAAAATCCATAGCCCTATTATAGCAAAAAGAAAAGGCCGCAAGCGGTTTTTCACAGAAACATGCCTTCTTAGCACTTGCTGCCATTCTTTTAATCATTAATCGGCTCGGAATTCCCTGCAATAATGGCCCCTGTTTGAGCATTAATCGTGTAATCGTAGTCAAGACCAGCCGCTAAATCGTTAAAATCTACCTCATAGACTGTCACACCATCGTCTACTTCCTTGTGGACAACAAGGTCTGACACAGCTGATTCTTCTAGTCCGGCATCTTTGAGGGCCTTAGCTTTTGCTTCATCAGCGGAAATTTGTTGGGACGACGAATCAGGCGAGCTCGATGAGGAGTCTGCGGTCTTAGAGTCGGATCTAGAAGGACTTGAGTCGGTTGCCGCTTTTTCCTGAACTTCTGTATCCCTTTCCAGAATATGACCAGATGAAGCATCAATAGTGTAATCATAGTCGGCCTTATCGGTGTAAAATTCCAGTTCATAGGTTGCACGCCAATCATCACGCTCTTTTTGTGTCCGTGTGAAAGTCACATCATCAGCTGAAACGTTAGCATTTTTAAGCGCAATACGTCTGGCTTGGGCAGCTGAAATCTTATACCCCGATTGGCGGTAGGCAACTACGGCACCACCTGCCAAAAGCAGACAAGCTAATAAGGAAAGGACGATAACTAATGGTTTTCGTTTCATAAACAGACCTCTTTTTATTTTTTATAGCTTTAGTATAGTCTAAAAAAGGTAGGACTTCTCGGTATTTGTGTAAGGAAAGTGCGGCAAAACTGGGGCAAAAATAAAGGACCGAAAGTATCAGTCCTGAAGATAGATGGATAATGCTCTTGCCCAAAATTCAAAAACAAGGAAAGCAGGGCGAACACTAAAAAAACCAGAAAGTAAGTGAAACCGAAAGGACTCAACTTTTGTTTCCTCCTCTTTTAGGAAGTGTGACTGTAAAAAGCGTCTGCTTCACATCAGAATCCACAGCGATGCTGCCGCTATGGCCTTCGATAATTTCCTTAGCCAACGCCAGACCGATGCCGTGTTGGCCGCCCCTACCCTTATAAAACCGCTCAAAAATATGCTTTTGCTCTTCTTTGGCAATCATTTCACCATCATTGGCTATCTCTACTACGACGTTAGCTCCTGCTTCTCGGCCAGTCACTCTTATTTTTGAGCTAGCATAACGGACAGCATTGGCCAGAATATTGAGGAAGGCGCGCTCCAGCAAACCTTCATCACCCTCTAACTCTAGATGTTTTTGCGGGAATTCATGAATCATTTGGAGGACTCTCTCATCTATTTTAGACTTTAAACGCCAGCTAGTATCATGAAGGAGCTGTTTTAAGTCTAGAGGTTCAAATTGAAAATGGCCTTGGATCATTTCCATCTTAGATATACTTAGTATATCATCGACTAGGTCGGTCATTCTAAGACTTTCTGCTAGGATAACATCTGCAGCCTGGGAACCATCCATGACACCTTCCTTGATGCCTTCTGCATAGCCTTGTATGGACATGAGGGGAGTCCTCAGTTCATGGGAAGCATTTTGAAAAAATAGCTTTTGGCTGTATTGGTTGCGGTTAATCATGGTATTCATGGCCTCAACTGTTTGACCGACCTGATTAAATTCGCTGTAATCAAGCTGGGGACGAGCTAACTCTTGCTTACGCTGGCCTAATCCGACAACGTATTCCTTGAGGTGAACAAAGGAGATATCAACCTTTCTGGCCATAAGATAGATGAAAAACCAAGTGCAGCAGGCGACAAGGAGCATCAGGATAAGGAGGGTAAGGTTAATAATTCTCAGAAACTGCTGCATGGGCGTCGTATTGACAAAAACAAAAATATAGTAGGACTGTCCCTGGTTCGGCCTAGCAGTCTGCTTGACATAGTAGTCAGCCATTGTGCCCCTGTAGTTATCCATCATAACATGATACGTTTTTCCCTTGAGGGTGACTGCCATTGTATTAGCATCCATAAACCAATTTTTATGGTTATCATCATCAAAAATTTCCCAGTTATCATCGTGCTCTTGGAAATACTCCAAAAGTTCCTCAGTATCTAGGGTACTTGATACATCATCAATAGAATTGGACACGTAGGTCACATTTTCATTATTATCCATGATGAGATAAGTGCTTTGAAAAAGGTTGTCCCCGCCGCTGTCATGTGGGTGTTCACCAACGTACAACTGATTTAAAAAATGAAAGCGGCTCTCAACAGCTACCTCTGTCTCATGGTCAATAATATAGTGTACTGTCACATTAAAAATCACAAACAGCAGCGCAAAGGCTCCGATAATAATGGCTAAAGACTGCAGGAAAAGAGCCGTCCTTAAACGATGCTCTTTTTTTCTTTTAAAGGGATTGTTCATCTTTAACCAGCTTAAAGCCGTAACCCCAAATTGTCTCAATACGGACATCGCATTCCACCTGTCTTAATTTTTTACGCAGACGCTTGACCGTATCATCTGTCACCCGCGTCTCCACATCACTAGTGTATCCCCAAACGGCTTCTAGCAGCTCTTCGCGCGATACAGTTTTTAAAGGCGAGGCTAGCAGGATTCTGAGCAGTTCGAATTCTGTATTGGTCAGCTTGATGGCATGGTCTTGACAGAAGGCTGTACGTTCATCCAGAGATAAACGCAGACTGCCAAAGGATAAGATAGTCCTTGGTGACGACGCTAGGGCCTGCGATTGACGCGCCAAGATGGCTTTGACCCTCAGCACTAACTTAACAGGAGAAAACGGCTTGGTAAAGTAATCATCAGCTCCCCTATCAAAGCCAGCTATATAATCGCTGTCACTATCACGCGCTGTTAATAAAATAATAGGAACATCAGAACGTTCGCGAATTTTTTGGGCAATGTCGAAACCGCTGCTGCCCGGCATCATAACATCTAAGATAACAATATCTGCGGGCTCCTCGATAAAGTGTACAAAGAGCTGGTCGCCCGTTTCAAAACTGGCACTGTCAAAACCAGCATCGGACAGAAAGGTTTCCAACAAACCTCTAATATTTTTATCATCATCTGCTATATAAATCTTTGCCATCGCTGTCCTTTCTCATTTATTAAAACATAAGCTACTAGGGTAGAGCACAAACAAGGGTAAGAGAAGGGGCAAGAAGAATCTTAGGGAACTACTGTTTTTAAAACCGTCCCTAGTTCCTGTTCATATTTTAGTTATTAAAAGGCCTACTAAGCAATCTAGACAAAAATGAGAATGTACAAAAAACAGCACTTTGTCTGGGGGCGATTTTGTCCTTTTTTAGCTCCTTATTTTTGATTTTTAAGCACAGAGAATCGGCAGTCCTCTCCCAGATTATCCCCCTTTTATGAAAATATGGGTTAAGTCACTCCCTAATGGTTAATCTGGGCAACCTCAGGAATTCTATTTTGAGTATAGACTAAGGCTGTCGGCAGCCGATTAGGGTTTCAAGTATTCAATAGGCTCAATAGACTGCTTCAGAGCATGAGCCAACTGGACAAAATAGGTTAATTCCATATTATCATATTTGTTAGCGAAATAGTCCAATAGGTGACCTTTTGCCACACTTTTGCCCTACTCTTACTAAAAAGAGCCCCTTACAGACTTGAACCGCACCCCAATCGTTAGATTTTTCGTCCAACTTTTGGGGGTCGGTACAAACTCTAGGGCTCTTTTCCTTCACTGGCATTTAAATCACTGTCCCTTAGTAGGCACCGCGAATATGTTCATGAACTGAGGACCAATAAAAGTCAGAAATTCTCTTGAGCTCGTCCTCAGAAAAAGGTTTGGTATCAGCAGCTTGAAGATTGGTATCAATCTGCTGCACTGATTTGAAGCCGGGGATAACACTGGTCACACCTGATTGCTGTAAAATCCATTTCAGGGCTGCATCGGCCAAGCTACCACGACCATCAGCTATCCATGCAAGATCCTCAACTAATTCAATCGCTTTAGCAAAAGGCAAACCGCCAAAAGTCTCACCAACATTGAAGGCTGCTCCATCACGATTAAAATTACGGTGGTCATTTTCAGGAAAACGGCTATTCTTATTGTACTTACCCGTCAAAAGGCCACTGGCTAGGGGTACCCGGGCTAGAATACCGACATGCTTAGCGTCTGCTTGTGCAATCATGTTATCCAAGGGTTTTTGGCGCAGGATATTAAAAATCACCTGCAAACTGCTGGCAGCCGTATGCTCCAAAACAAACTTCCCTTGAGCATCTGTTTCAACACTGACACCGTAATAACGGATTTTACCCTCTTTTTTCAGGTCTTCCAAAACAGCAAACACGCCCATATTTTCTAGAACTTCGGTACTGGGACAATGTATCTGATAGAGATCAATACTGTCTGCTCCAAGGTGGTGCAGGCTGTCTTCACAGTAAGCTTTCACCTTATCATAAGTATAGTTGGACAAGTCTGCAAAATTATCGCGACGACCGAATTTAGTAGCGATATAAATCGTCTCTGAGCGCTCTTTTAAAAGCCGTCCCAGCAAACGCTCACTGCGGCCACTCCCGTAGACATCAGCAGTATCAAAGAAATTAACCCCTTTATCTACTGCATGATGGAGGGCCTTTATGGCTGCCTGTTCATCCACATTTCCCCAGTCTCCCCCAAGTGCCCAAGTTCCAAAGCTCACTTCACTGATCTTCATATCTGTGTCACCAAGCTGGTTGTATTTCATAATCCAGACCCCCGTATTTAAAAGATAAAACTATTTTTACGCTCATATTATAACACGACTTGTAAAAAAAGAGCTAGCAGAATCTAGCTAGCTTCTTGGTTATTCATAACGGTTTAGTTTATCTACCAGTGTCAAATTTTAGGAATTAGCGCTAAAGACGACTGTCATTTTGGTTCCTTTCTCAGGCTGACTGTTTACCGTAATTTTAGCATCATGGATCTGCAGGGCATGCTTGACAATAGATAGCCCTAAGCCAGTCCCACCAACTTTTTTGGAACGACTCTTATCAATACGGTAGAAACGCTCAAAAATACGGGAATGTTCTTTCTCCTCCATGCCAATGCCGCTATCTTCAACCTCTAGAATAGTGTGGTGAGCCTTTTGACTCAGGCGAATATCGACCTTACCGCCATGCTTGTTATATTTTATAGCATTGTCACATAGATTGTAGAGCAAGGATTCCATCAGAGGGAGGTTGGCCTTGATAATAGTTGACTGTCCTATTAAGTGAAGGTCAACATTCCTTTCTTGGGCCTTAGGTGTCAGCGTCTTTATAACACTCTCAGACACTTTGTAAAGATCAACCAGTTCTGTTTCGACCTGATCAGCTTCATCCAGGTGGGAGAGCTTGATAACATCTTCGACCAGCTGAATCATACGCTGTGACTCTTGATGAATCTTACCGGCAAACTTAGGAATATCCCTTTCTGCTACCATATTATTGGCTAGCATCTCTGAGTAACCTGAGATCACATGAAGCGGTGTCTTCAGCTCGTGGGAAACATTCGCACTAAACTCGCGACGCATTTGCTCAACCTGAAGTTGATCGGTAATGTCAAATAGTAAGAGAACCACTCCTGTTATCTGGTCATTGTCTTTGATAGGTCTCACCAACATGCGGTAAACAGACTGATCAAATTCGAGATAGCCATCTCCCTTTTGACCTGTGAGACCACGATCGATGAGTTGGTTAAGCTGGTAGTCACGAGACAGATCAATGATATCCTTGCTGATGCTGGTTTCGTCTGTCTCAAAGAGCTGTTGGGCTGCACTATTGATACTGATAATGCGGCGGTTTTTACCAAGGAGAACCATGCCTTCTTTGATTCGAGAAATAATCGTATCGAACTCTTGCTGATGCTGGTTCAAGAGATCTTCACGTTTACGAATTTCTTTTTGGTGATGGTCGATACGCCTGAGAAGAGGGGATAATTCTTCATAGGCATCGTTTTCTAAGGGCGCTTCCAGGTTCAATTTGTTAATTGGCTCAACTAGACGATTGGCCGTATAGCGAGCTACTGCAATCGATAAGAGTAAGGCTATTAAAACGACTAAGAAAATCGGTTGAATCATACGGATTAAGAGCAGTAAAACAGTATTCTGAGTTACCGATAGACGGATAACGGTTCCGTCTTCTAAGCGTTTGGCCCTGTAAAGAGAACGCTGGGTCATGGTTGAAGAATAGCGCGAGCTCTCTCCGTCTCCCTTTTTTAGAGCCTCTTTAAATTCCTTTCGATTGCTGTGATTTCCCATTTTTGCTGGTTCTTTTTCGCTGTCGTATAAAACAGCCCCTGACTGGTCAATCCAAGTCACCCGAATAGCAGAAGTGTCCAGCCTGTCGAAATACTCAGCGCCACTAAGATCAATCCCTTGTGCCACCAAGGCTGTCTCCGTGCGCAGTTGGTCAAATTGGTTGTTTGTGAAATAGCGATAGAGTACACCGAAAATCATCGCCAGAGAGGCTAGAAGAACTCCTAGAGCTGCTAGGAGGGTAGATGTAAAAATTTTACGGGTCATCAGTTACCTCCATGCGATAGCCAACGCCGCGAACGGTCTGGATATAGCTTCCACATTGTTTTAGCTTGGTGCGCAGAGTCCCAATATGGACATCAACTGTCCGAGTTTCCAGTATAGCTTGCGCCCCCCAAACCGCATCCAAGAGTTCCTGACGGCCGAATACACGTTTAGGGTTGCGCATCATTAACTCCAACAAGTCGAATTCCTTACGTGTTAATTCTAAGCGTTCCTGATTCATAAGAACCGTGTGACTTTGGTGATTGAGGCTAATCTGTCCCAGCTGCAGCAGGGACGATTTGGGAGCAGTCCGGCGCAAAACGGCCTTGATTCGAGAAATCAGCTCCATCATGCCAAACGGTTTAACCAAATAATCATCCGCCCCCAAATCCAATCCCTTCACTTTATCAAACTCTCTTCCTTTGGCTGTCGCCATAATAACCGGAACCTCTTGTGTTTGATAGTTTGTTTTGAGCTTTTCTAAGATACTAATACCATCTTCTTCCGGCAGCATGACATCCAATAGAATCAATTCGGGTTTCTGGATTTTCATGGCTTCCCAGAAGGAACCACTACTGGCAAATCCTTGAGCTTCAAAGCCTGCTGTATGCAGGGTATATAACACTAGTTCACGAATGTCCTCATCATCTTCAACGCAATAAATCATGCAGTATCTCCATCTAACTGTCCTGTGATTGAATAGAGAACCCATTTGGCAATGTTGACCGTGTGATCTCCGATACGCTCGACATATTTGGCGACCATCAGGAGATCGACCGCGTACTCGCCATCAGCATCCGGCTGAGAAAAATAGGTAATCAGTCTTTCTTTTATTGTATCAAATTGTTGATTAACCTGCTCATCCATGACGATAACTTGCTGGGCTTTGTGCCTGTCTTCATTTACAAAAGCATCGATACTCTCGGTTACCATCTTGGTGACACACTTTGTCATCTCTTGAAGAAGATCAACCTCTTGACCAGAGATAATATGCTTCTGAGCGATAATGGAAGCCATCTCACCTGACTGGGCACCGACACGTTTCATATCGTAGACCATTTTGAGGGCTGCAGAGATGCGGCGCAAGTCCTTAGCTACCGGCTGCTGACGCAGCAAGAGCTTCAGGCACTGAGACTCAATATCCCGTTCTAGATGGTCAATGCGGCGCGCTGTCTCTGCAACTTGTTCTGAGAGATGGAATTCATCCTCTTTTAGAATCTCAAATGACGTCGTGATGGCCTCTTCACATAGAGCCCCCATAACAATTAAATTCTTATTTAAATCGTTAAGCTGATGATCGAATTTTGAACGCATTAACCAAACCTCCCTGTGATGTAGTCTTCGGTCCGTTTATCCTTAGGGACTGAGAAAAGCTGACTAGTCCTATCGTATTCAATCAATTCTCCTGATAGGAAGAAGGCCGTCTTATCAGACACGCGCACTGCTTGCTGCATATTGTGGGTTACCATGACGATGGTGTAGTCTTTTTTTAACTCAAAGGCCAATTCTTCAATCTTAGCTGTAGAAACTGGGTCTAGTGCACTGGTTGGTTCATCCATAAGGAGGATTTCTGGTTCAATAGCCAGAGCACGAGCAATGCAAAGACGCTGCTGCTGACCACCCGAAAGACCTAAGGCGGACTTATTAAGGCGGTCCTTGACTTCATCCCAGATAGCGGCTTGACGAAGGGAATGTTCAACGATCTCATCCAATTTAGCCTTGTTGTGAACACCGTGAGAACGAGGTCCAAAAGCGATGTTATCATAGATACTCTTTGGGAATGGATTGGGCTTTTGAAAGACCATACCGACCTTTTTACGAAGGATATTGGTATCAACATCTTTGTAAATGTCCTCACCATCTAATGTTACTAATCCCTGGATATGACAGTTTTTGACTAGATCATTCATACGATTGAGACTCTTTAGGAGGGTTGATTTTCCGCAGCCTGAAGGACCAATGAAGGCTGTAATCTCACCTTTCGCAATAGTTAGCCCGATATCTTTAAGAGCATGATGGTCTCCGTAGTAGAGATTTAACTGATCGATTACTAATTTATTCACCATTGATACTTCTTTCTAGTTTTTTGGAAACCCATTCAGATAAGAGATTGATGATAATTACCAAGACCAGCAAAATCACCGCTGTTGCATAGGTCTGCTTGATATAAAGTCCCTCACCTGAGATGGCGTACATGTGGACGGCTAATGTTCTGGATGAACTGAAAACGCTCTTAGCAACTTCGGCTACAGTGCCTGCTGTAAAAATAAGGGCAGCAGATTCACCAACGATACGGCCGATCGCTAGGATAATCCCTGAGAAAATCCCAGCTGTTGCACTGGGCAAGACGATTTGAAAAATTGTACGTAGCTTACTGACTCCTAGTGCAAAACTTCCCTCACGGTAACTGTCGGGCACCGACAGCAGGGCTTCTTCTGTTGTTCTCATAACAACCGGCAAGACCATAACAGCTAGCGTAATGGCTCCAGAAAGTAGAGAAAGTCCCATATGCGCGTATTTCACAAAGAAAAGCGCACCGAACAAGCCGTAGATGATGGAGGGAATTCCAGCTAGGGTCTCTGTGGCAATTCGGATGACCGCTACAAAAGGATTGTCCCGTCTAGCATACTCCGTTAAATAGATAGAAGCCCCAACAGCCACAGGTATAGCAATCAGAAGGGCAAGGACTGTCATAAATAAAGTATTGATCAAGGCTGGCATCAAGGAGACATTCTTAGTATTGTAGGTCATCGCAAAAAGAGACGGCGTGATGTTGGGAATCCCCTTGATTAGAATATACCCCACGATAAATACAATAGCAACGGTCGTTACTGCAATTCCTAGATGAACTAAGAAACTGAGGAGCATAGACACAGGATCATTTTTATAAGCTTGCCACTTCTCGTAAAGTTGATTGTATTGTTTTCTTTTCATCCTTAGGACTCCTCTTTACGAATCAATGAAAAACTAACATTGATGATTAAAACAAAGATAAACAAGACGACAGCAGTCCCAATCAGGGCCTGTCTATGGAGGCCTGTTGAATAGCCCATTTCCATGACAATATTGGTCGTCAAGGTTCTGACACCTGAGGTGATAGAGGTGGGAATAATCGCTTGATTCCCTGCTACCATAATGACGGCCATAGTTTCACCAATGGCGCGGCCTAGCCCTAAAATAACGGCTGCTAAGATACTGCGCTTAGCTGCTGGCACCACGATAAAGAAGATACTGCGCTCATGTGAGGTTCCAAGCGCCAAACCTCCTTCATAGTAGGCATCCGGCACAGCTCGAATAGCCGTCTCTGACACCGTGATAATGGTTGGCAAAATCATAAGACCTAATAGGAGCGAGGCGGTCAAAACTCCTGTTCCCAGACTAAGCGTTTCCTGCCTGATAAAGGGCACTAAGACTACCAAGCCAAAGAAACCATAAACAACAGATGGGATTCCAGCCATAAGATTGATAGCCATTTTAAGTGGCTTATAGACTTTATCTGGGCAGAATTTAGCCATATAAATCGCGCTCAGAATACCGATTGGAACGCCCACTAGCAAAGCCCCAGCAGTCACATAGATAGAGCCTACGATCATAGGAAAAATACCGTAGAGATTATTGGCTGGCTGCCAAACCCTCCCAAATACAAAATTACCAAAACCTATTTTACTAATAGCAGGGAGACCACTTGAAAATAGAAAAATACAAATGAGAATGACGGATAAAACAGAAATACAGGCGGTAAGAAAGAATACCGCTTGCATAACTTTTTCTTTTGTCTGTGCCATCTAGAGCTCCTTATTTAGCGAGTGCATCCCAAGTCGTTGTCTTGCCTGTATAGATGTCCTTGACTTGGTCGCTGCTTAGGCCATCAATCTTGTTCTTTTTGTTGACAATGACAGCAATACCATCAAGAGCGATTGCTCTTGATTTAACACCCTTGGAAGTTTCAGACTTATCAAGCTCACGAGAAACCATGCCAATATCACAAGTCCCATCGACCGCGCTTGTCACACCAGTTGAGGAATCACTTTGTTGCACTTCAATGGTCACATCGGGATTTTCCTTGAGGTAGGCTTCCTTGAGTTTTTCCATAACGGGCGTCACCGAACTCGATCCAGCAATAACAATTTTTCCGCTTGCTCCAGAGGATTTGTAGGCCCCTGTATTGGATTGGGAAATATAGCCATTTTCTTCAACAACTTTTTGCCCATCTTCACTCATAATATAATCGATAAAATCTTGAGTCTGAGCGCTAACATCGTCCTTAGTCACAATATTAAACGGACGTGAAATCTTATAACTACCGTCCTTGACCGCCTCAGCACTGGCCTTTGTACCGTCAACTTCAAGAACTTTTACACTATCGTCAATAGATCCGAGCGACGCATATCCAATGGCAGTCTCATCACCAGCCACCGTTGTCAGCATGACAGAAGTTGAGTTGGTGACTGTCGCTTGATTGGTCGTCAAATCAGCCTTATCGCCATTATCTTTCTTCTCTTCGACACCAAATAATTCAATAAAAGCACCGCGTGTCCCTGAACCGTCTTCTCGGGTAATGATATTGATCGGTTGATTTGATGATGATTTAGCGCCACCGCCGCAGGCAGTCAGAACGCTTAAACTCGCTAGACCTGTTATTGCTAAAAGCAAAAGGCGTATTCGTTTCTTCATAATGGACTGTCTCTCCTCGTTTGTGTATTTGTTCCTTGAACAATTCTAATTGTACTTACCAAATATCAAATCTATTCCCTTATTTTTGTAAAGTTTTTGTAAAATCACGTGAGTCTCAAAAAATCAAAGACCAAACTAAGCGATGGGCTGCAAGCAGCTTACACTATCCAATGAAGAGTTTAAAACTGGAGATAAGACAAGCAACAGCTTGCACCACTGAAATAGGGAAAAAGCGGCGTTAATGGCATAGCAGTTTGACACTCAAAGAGTAGGACTTGTGATAATTTGCTTTTTCTTTACATAAGCTTGATTAGCATTTGATAGTCTTCTGCTATATTAGGACTATCAAATTTTTGAGAGGTATTCTATGTTAAATCTTAACCGTCAGGAAAAAGGCTTACTGACTATTGTCTATACTTGCACTGCTCTTTTATTGATTATCGCTAGCTTCTTCGACCAAGAAATATCCCAGCATCTAAGTAGCCAAAACTCCATCTTTGGAACACTTTTTCAAAATTTTGGAATGTTCCCAGAACCTATGGTTCTCTTTTTATCCGCTAATATTCTAGCTTTTGCAGGCTACCGTAACAGTCATTCCAATATCCTTAAAATAATTTTGATGGCAGCTGGACTCCTCCTGTCATTCTGGGCTATTTCTCATATGGTTGATGATTGGCTTTACTATGGATACAGTACAGCAGCCAACGTCAAGCAAGACCTCCCTATTGCTACGGCCAACAATGATACTGGTGGAGCTGTTCAATACTCGGCTCTCCTAAAATATGGCCTGAGCCTGCCTATCTGGGCAGTCGGAACCTTACCCGAATTCAGATGGCTCATCAAGCAAGACGCCAAGGCTATCAGCTACCTGATCAAGATCGCTCTCATCGGTATCGCCTTTCATTTCCTATCTGAAAGTATCATTGATAGCATGAAAGAAACTTGGGGACGTTTCAGACCCTACGAAGTTTTTCAAGAGACCGAGGGAGCCCATTTTACCAACTGGTGGCAAATCAATGGTGAAAACGGGCACCGGTCATTTCCTTCAGGCCATACCTTAGCTGGGATGAGTGCTATGTTTTTCCCCTTCTTTATCAGCCGCGATAACATCAAGGGACAAAAGCTTGCCACATGGATTGCTCTGACTTACGGTGCACTCATGGCTGTATCTCGTGTACGTGTTCAAGCCCACTTCTTATCTGACGTCTGTGTCAGTGCCATGATTACCTTCTTTGTAGTATTCGCTTTGACTAAGGTAGCTGGCTATCGCTTTATCGAAGATGAAGATTAGGCTACTAGTTCGTTTTTGAGAACAATATTGAAGATCACAAAAAGCCCTCGTGTTACTGATAAACTGGTAACACAAGGGCTTTTTGGCTTTCAAGAATACTAGGCCATCTTAATTCAGACTTGAGACGACTGTCTTATAAATAAGAGAGGGGGTTATTTCACTCCTTGCTAGCTTACTTGGAAAAATTTTTACTTGTAAAGTGTTCCTTAGCAACTCACGATTCTATCAGACATGACTTATGGGCAAACTCTCAAGTCAGAGGCCACCATTGCTGGCAGCTGTTGTAGGCGAAATCCTATGAAACCTTGTATAATAAGGTTTACTAGCACTTTGACTCTATTTCACATGCAGCGCAATTTCAGTTCCACTTTTGATTTGTTTTAGAGTTTATCACCACTCATGTTAGACTGAAAAACAATAATGGCAAATACAAAAATGGCTACTGTATAAATCATTACATTCAATAAATGAGGAAGTACATGATTAAAATGACCGTTTAAAGCTGACCGTATTATCTCTACGCTATGATAAAACGGTAGAATACTTGTTATTTTTTTGAAAGCACCACCTATTAAATCAATGGGAATAAATACGCCAGACAGCCACCCAGCAACATTCGTCAGCAAAGCTCCGCAAATACCACCAACCGCCTTGTCATTCACAAGACTGCCGCAAAATAATCCTATTCCTACAAACAACAAAGAAATCATGGCTGTTATAACAATCGTAAACAGGATACTAATCGTTATTTCAAGCCCAAAGGCTCCTGCTGCCAATAAGGTGATTGTTGCCTGTGCCATTGTCATCCCAAGCATGGGCAGAGTATAGCCCAAAATAAAATCTAATGCTGTCATAGGAGAGGTAAACAGCCGCACTAAAAAGGATGATGTGCGGTCTTTTGATAGCAACATCCCCGCAAATAGCGCCATAAATACGCTCCCAAACATTGCTAGACCTGGTGCAAGGTTTTCTATTTGAAACATCGTGTTGCCTGCTTCAGATGGAATAGCATCGTTGATAATAGACAGCAAAACTAACAGTACAATAGGAAATCCCAAACCGAAAAAGAAAGTGATGGGATCGCGCAAAATTTCTTTTGCATTCCGTTTTGCAAACAAAAACATTCTCATAGTACACCTCCTGAAAGCATAACAAAGGCGTCCTCCAGCTTTGTGGTTCCGGTTTTTGCTGTTAACTCCGGGATTGTCCCAACTGCTGTTAATTTTCCCTTTGCCATTATACCCACACGATCAGAGAGCATTTCTACCTCATCCATATAATGAGTTGTAAGGATAATGGTTACCTTTCCTTTTAAGGATTTAATCGATGTCCATAATTGACGGCGAGCCAGTACATCAAGCCCTAAAGTTGGTTCATCAAGAAATAAAATTTGTGGATTGGAAATGAGAGCCAGAGCAATAGAAAGTCTCCTTTGCATTCCTCCTGATAAGTGTTTGGCTTTTTTGGTCAATTCATTTGCCAAACCAAATTTTTTGGCTATCTCATAGGCATTTTCCTTTGCCGCTTTACGGTTTTGACCATATAGTCCCGCAATGAGCTCCAAATTTTCAAGAACTGATAAATTAGCGGCTACTGCTGTTTCCTGCGGAGAAATATTGATTTTTTCCTTGACGGCACGAGGGGTTGAAACAATACTGTCACCAAGCAGGAAAGCATCTCCACTGGTGGGCTTGGCTAAACAAGACAGCATTTTAATCGTTGTTGTCTTCCCCGCACCATTTACACCAAGCAAGGCAAACAATTCCCCCTGTTCGACCGTTAAATCAAGATTATCTACAGCAGTTATATTAGAATATGTTTTCGTAAGCTGTCTAGTGACAATAGCCTTCATTTTCTTCCTCCTTTGGTACAGTACTGGCAATAATATCTATAACATTTAAACTATCACGAACTTCTTTGAACATGACCAGTTGTCAATAGGCCGCCTAAACAAAATCATAGCAGCCAATCACATGCCAAAAGAATATCAAGGCTGCAAAACTAAGGCTCAAACTGGCTAATTTTTTTCATTCATTAACCCCATTTCTTCAAAAGCCTGAATAAAGAAATCGCTGTTTAACAAGGCTAAACCTTGATTGATATCACCTAAAACCATAAGGCTATCGCCTTTTTTAATGTTAAACACTTTTCTAGCCCGTACAGGAATGACAATTTGTCCCTTTTCACCAACCGTTACCGTTCCAAAGATATACTTTCCTTCCTTAGGTTTACCGGCAAAAAAAGAATCATCACCATTAACCAGCTCATCTAAGCTAATGTCAAAAATTTCTGCCAAACGGCTTGAAGAAATAATATCTGGTAAACTCTCTCCCAGTTCCCATTTACTAAGGGTTTGGCGGGATACTCCCACCTTTTCAGCTAATATTTCCTGAGAATAGCCTAACTTTTTTCTCAGTAGAAGAATCGTTTCACTAATCATACTTTTCTCACCTCTTTATAAGCCTATTATAGAGGCAATTTATTCGACTTTCAAGCAAGGTTGACTGGCAAAACAAGAAATTTTTGTTAAAAATCATAGCAAAAAAAGAAGCCCCACAGGACTTCTCAGGTTGTAGACAAACTCTATAGTTAGAATTTCACAAGCACACACATCTTGGGATAATATCAATTCACAATCTATAAGAAAAATAGGCGAGTTGAATGAGCCTGGCTCAGATACTTTCCACTGTAGCAAAAACGCCAGAAATGAGTCATTTCTGGCGTTCGGAGATTTTGAGACTTGGGCTCAAAATCTTAATTGAACACGGGCTGCGGATTGTGGCAAAAAGATGAGCCCGCCTAGAATCTTAACGATTCCGCGGCGCACTCCCTATTTTGCCTTTATCCGCAGACGCCCTTTGTATCTTGAACTTAGGTATCAAATTCCAAAGGAAGTCGCTGCGACGATTGGTTTTGCCGTCCGCGCTACCTAAGGAAAGTATCATAACACAATCGTCCTTTTGATAAAAATTGACTTTTTCTTCAGTTTGAGAAGCCCCGCAGGACTTCTCTTCTTTATCTTATTTTGCTTCTTCGCTTGGACGCGATTTTCTTGCGATATCCGCTAAGATGTTTTCAACAAATTCATCCAGAGCTTCGGTATGGGTCTGCTTGCTGCCGTAACGGCGGACGTTAACCGACTTGTCTGCCATCTCCTTGTCACCAACGATTAATTGATAAGGGACTTTTTGGGTTTGGCTTTGGCGAATCTTATACTGCATTTTTTCATTACGCTCGTCCACTTCCACGCGGATACCGCGGTCACGCAAAATCTTTGCCACTTCCCAAGCATAATCGGCATGGGCTTCATTGGAAATCGGGATAACCGTTACTTGTTGCGGTGCCAGCCAGGTTGGAAAGGCACCCTTGTAAGTCTCAATCAGGATGGCTGTAAAGCGCTCCATGGTAGAGATAACCCCGCGGTGGATCATGACTGGACGGTGCTCTTCGCCATCAGCACCCGTATATTTGAGATCGAAGCGCTCTGGCAGGAGGAAGTCCAATTGAATGGTTGAGAGAGTTTCTTCATTGCCTAGAGCAGTTTTCACTTGGATATCAAGCTTAGGACCGTAAAAGGCAGCCTCTCCTTCTGCTTCGAAGTAGTCTAAGCCCATGTCATCCATGGCACCTTTGAGCATGCTTTGAGCATTTTCCCACATCTCATCGTTATCATAGTATTTGTGGGTATCCTTAGGATCACGGTAGGACAAGCGGAAACGGTAGTCCGTCAGATTGAAATCTTCGTAGACATCAATGATGAGCTGAAGGGTCTTCTTGAATTCGTCTTGGATTTGCTCCGGCGCAACGAAGGTATGACCATCGTTGAGGGTCATTTCCCGCACCCGTTGCAGACCCGTGAGGGCACCAGATTTTTCGTAGCGGTGCATCATACCCAGCTCCGCAATACGAATCGGCAATTCACGGTAGGAACGCACATGATTTTTGTAAACTTGGATGTGGTGGGGGCAGTTCATTGGTCGTAAAACAAATTCTTCCCCGTCACCCATATCCATGGTTGGAAACATGTCCTCACGGTAGTGATCCCAGTGTCCAGAAGTCTTGTAGAGGTCAACAGACGCTACTGGCGGCGTATAAACGTGCTGATAGCCAGCTGCCAACTCTTTATCAGTGATATAGCGCTCCAAAATGCGACGGATAGTCGCTCCATTTGGCAGCCAGAAAGGCAGACCTTGTCCGACTTCTTGGGAAATCATGAAGAGATCAAGTTCTTTACCAAGTTTACGGTGGTCACACTCTTTAGCTTCTTCTAGGCGTTTGAGGTAAGCTTTGAGATCTTTCTTGTCAAACCAAGCTGTACCGTAAATCCGCTGCATCATAGCATTGTCGCTGTTTCCGCGCCAGTAAGCACCTGCTACATTGAGCAGGTGGAAGACTTGAATGCGACCAGTTGATGGTACGTGTGGACCGCGGCAGAGGTCGACATATTCGCCTTGATGGTAAATCGTCAAACCGCCTTCATCTTCTGAGTGCTCCTCAATGAGTTCGAGCTTGTAAGGATCGTTTTTAAAGATTTCACGCGCCTCATCTTTAGTTACTTCTTCACGAATAGATGGGAAATTTTCTTTAACGATCTTCTTCATTTCCTCTTCGATACGCGGCAGGTCTTCGTTTGAGATTTGGCCGGCTTCGTTATCGGTATCGTAGTAAAAACCATCTTCAATAGCCGGACCAACACCCAAATGAATATCTGGGAAAAGGCGGCGGGCCGCTTGGGCAAAGAGGTGGGCAGCAGAGTGACGAAGAATTGGCAGAGCATCTTCGTGATCAGGTGTCACGATTTCTAGACTGCCGTCTTGGGTAATCGCACGGATCGTATCGATCAGTTTGCCATTGAGCTTACCAGCCAAGGCCTTCTTAGCAAGAGAGTTGCTGATGCTTTGAGCAATTTCAACAGTTGTTACACCAGATTCAAATTCGCGCACAGCGCCATCTGGAAAAGTAATTTTTACCATTTTGGTCTCCTTTTTTATGAATCATGTTAATTTCTCTCGATTTTTTGTGGTGATTTTTGTTGAAAGAATCACCGTGCAAACCGTCTCTTTTTGTATCATACATTTGAACTCGGGACTATTTCCCTCGAGAAAAAGATAATCTTCCTTGTATACAAGCATCCTAGGGCAGATTTCTATTTTCTTGTCGGGAAATTTCGATATACGAACCGTCCTTTTTGTATCATATAAAAAAGCGCCATCCTAAAAGGACGTCGCAACGTGGTTCCACCTTCATTTATTCACGACAAAAAGTCATGAACCTCATGTTTGGCGATAAGGGAACCACCCTTTTATGTTTGCATAAAATCTAGGAAGGAGTATTCCTTGATAGGTCTGCGCTTTCTCACCAACCAAGCGCTCGCTAGAAGACCAAACACAAGAAACTTATCTTCGCTCTTTATTATAGCAGGAATTGATTTTATTTCAAGACAAGTCATACATTTTATGAACCTCAAAATATTAATGAGAAACCTAGTTCAAAAATTCCCAGATTGACTTGACCATTTTGCTCGGGACCTTGACAGCCTTACGCGATGTCTTGACGGTGGTCTGTACTGCTTTTTTAGGCAGGCGGACAGCTGATTTAGCTAAACGAATCGAGCGATCTGTCGGACTGCCCTCAACCGTTAGGGAGAACTTGCTCGAACGGTGAGTCGAGTAGGAAATCAGCATATCTAGGTAAAATTCATAGACAGACTTACCAAAGTGCTGGGCTGATACTTCATAGCGCTTGCGCTCCAGCTGTTCCGGCGTTAAATCCGGTGTCACAGCAATGGCATCCAAAATGGTATCAGCCAGATCAACCTCATGATAAAACAAGCTGCCAAACATCCGATTGGTAATCAAATCATCCAGATAAGGATTGCCGTGAGCGATAATCGGTGTTCCCATGGCCAGGCTTTCAATATAGGTCAAGCCTTGAGTTTCACTAGTCGAAGCACTGATAAAAAAGTCAGCTGCTCTGTAGTAAATAGTCGTCTGCTCATGAGGAATCATGCCAGTAAAAATAACAGCATCCGTCATATTTAGGATTTCAGTTTGCTTTTTTAAATCATCCAGATAAGGGCCATCACCAACAATAACCAGCTTCACTTTTTCATCTTCTGCCAAGACTTGGGGCAGAGCAGCGAGAACAGCTTGGATATTCTTTTCCGATGAGATTCGTGACAGGCTGAGCAACATGGTCTCATCGCTGGCAATGCCTAACTCCTGCCGCAAAGCAGCCGTCTCATCATTACTGATACTGTCGTAGACAAAATTTTCCAAGGGGATTCCAGTCGGAATGATGCGTTTAGGGATTTTAACACCATAGCCATCCAAGAGGTTAAGCACAATACGACTGGGGCAAATAACTCCATCTAGGTCATTGAGAAAGCCGCGCATAATATATTTAACCATGCTGGGACGAATCAGCTTACCCTTGGCAATATAGTCAACATAATCCTCATACTGGGTATGGTAAGTATGGACAACCGGAATATGCAGGGCAGAACCAACCCATTTTCCTAAAAGACCAAGACTGAACTCCGTTTGAGTATGAATAATATCTAAATTATATTCCTTAGCAATTTTATAAGTCGTCATCAGGCCTCGGTAGACTACCCGCCGCTCTGAAAAGGACACAAATGGGACACTAGGTAGACGGATAATCGTGGGATCTTCATAACGTTTTACCCCCTTATCTGTCCCTGTAAAAATGTAAACTTCATGCCCCATAGCCTCTAAGACTTCTTTTAAGGTGCGAGTGCTAGTGGCGACACCAGATACTTGGGGAAAATATGTATCAGTAAATAAACCTATTCTCATGTTATAGCTCCATAACCTTTTGATAAACGGCAGCTAATTCTCTTGAAATATTTTCAATCGAACGACTTTTAGCAACTTCGTAGCCAGCTGCCGTTTTATCAATATCACCATTAATCGTGCGGTAGAGGCTGTCAACAAATTCTTCATTGCTGTGACATAGCTCAGCCGCTTCTTCAGTGAGCCAGCCTCGATAGACGGGAATATCCCGTAACACTACTGACTGGTAGCTTGCCAGAGCCTCTAGGACAACGATACCTTCCGTTTCTTCATAAGATGGGAAAAAGAAGGCATCTGCTCCGCTCATGGCTCCTTCAAAAATATCTCCTTTGAAATAGCCGGGGAATAGAACATTATCGGGATGGTCCTTTTCTACAACTTTACGAATATCTGCTGGTATCACTAGTTCATTGATCTTGCCAAACCAAATAAAGCGAACCTCAGGCATGTCTTGAGCCACTTTGACAAAATCAAAGATTCCTTTGCGTTTAAAATAAAGACCAGCTGAGATAACGACCTTCTGTCCTTCCTCAATGTGAAAATAGTCCCGGAAGGCTCTTTCCTTTTCTGGGTCAGGCTGATAGTTGGCCAGATTAATCCCATTTGAAACTGCACTGATAGGGGTTGTAACTCCATAATTTTCAATCAGTGATTTTGAATAATCTGACGGTGTGATAATGTAATCTGCCGCCTGATAAATGCGCTTTAGATATGTCTTGAACACAGGGGCTACTAGATTTGACCCAATAAAAGAGTTCCTAAAATCCTCCATGGTCGAGTGGCCGTGGACAATGACTTTCTTCCCCTGCTTTTTAGCGGTATTTAAAAGGGCCAGACTTTTTGGTCCGTAGGTATTGATGTGGACAATATCATAGTCCCCATCTTTAGGGTCGGTCGTGTAGGGAATTCTAGCTATCTCCAGCGCTTGCTGCTGGTGCTTGATTGCCCGACCGATACCTGATTTCCCAATCAGGTTCTCCCCTTCAAGATACAGTAATACTTTCATAGTCTCTATTATAGCCTATTTTGAGGTAAAATTCATGATCCACTAAAAAAATCAGCCCAAAGGCTGATTATGAGCCGTTAATATAGAAAGAAGGGCAGGCCAATACTAGCTTACACAAAGGTTTCTTGGTTAACCCAGACGGATAAAGACTGGTCTTGAACAGGGAAGTCTGCCCAGCCTTCTTCATCAAGCTCAATAGGTTCACAGTAGGTGCCCATCAAATCAACAAAGCTTTTACCAGCATTGTAGCTTCCCATATTCATGCGTTTAGAGGTGGCTGGACCATTGCTGATGACGACAGCTACTCCTTCAGGGTGCCGATCATCACCGCGGTTGACCCAACCGATACAGTTGGCATCATCAAAATAATCAACTTGCTCACCATAAACATGACTGCACCGGACATAGAGCAGAGTATCTAATTCATCTCCAAAGGATCGCTGGGCAAAATCACCCGAGATTCCGTAGTAATCTCCATAGAAGACGCAAGGCAGACCCTCTTGGCGCAGTAAGATAAGAGCATAGGCTGCAGGTTTAAACCACTCCTCAACACAGGATTCTAAGGCTTGACCACGCTGGGAATCGTGATTATCAACAAAAGTGACCGCAAAGGTTGGGGCATTCTGCATTAGGCTGCCTTCTAAAACATGGCTAAGATCATAATTTTCCCTTTGCTGGCTGGCCTCAAAAAGATTCATGTGAAGAACGACATCAACTAAATCAAAAGTTCCCTTCGTCTCAGTAATATAGTCTAGGTTAGCCTGAGCGTCGTTTTTCCAGTACTCTGCAAACACATAGAGATCCGATTTAACATTCCTTTGAATATCAGCAATGAAATCAGTCATAAAATCAGCCTTAATATGCTTGACGGCATCTAGTCGGAAACCTGAGACCTGACTGGTTTCCAAAAACCACCGAACCCAAGATTTCAGCTCAGCCACTACCTCTGGATGTTCAAAATCAATATCATCAAACATAAGGTAGTCGTAATTACCATTTTCATCATCGACTTGATGGCTATCTGCCCAGCCTTTATTAACCCCCTGAATTCTGTAGATACCACGCTGAGCGCTTCGGGCATCGTAGTCCACACCAGTGAAATGATACCAGTGCCATTTAAAGTCACTGTAGGTATTGCCACGTCCAGGGAAGTCAAAACCGGTCCAAGCTTCAATTTCAAAGGTATCCGAAACTTCTTCCATACGATTGTCAGGATTGACCTGAATCACATCAAAGCGCTCTCGCTTGTCGCCGCCAGCCTTATGGTTCAAGACGATATCTGCCATGGTTTTAATTCCCAAATTTTCAAGGGTCTCAATGGCTTTAAGGTAATCATCCTTACTGCCGTACTTGGTGACAACCGTTCCTTTCTGGTCAAATTCACCTAGATCATAAAGATCATATACCCCATAGCCAACATCATTAAAGCCAGTTCCCTTAAAAGCAGGCGGCAGCCATACCATGCTAATGCCAATTTCTTTTAAATGCTGGGCTTCCTCGGTCAACCGCTGCCAATGCTTGCCGTCAGCTGGCAGATACCATTCAAAATACTGCATTAAGGTGTTATTTGTCATCATTTTCTCCCCTATATAAGCCGATAAGCTGTGACCATTATAGCAGATTCCAAATAAAAATACAGGATATTAAAAAACCGTTCACTATGAGCGGCTTTTTAATCTGATAGAGTTATTTACTAGAGTCACGCTTAGTAATACTATGATTGAGAGTGATATCGTGCTCATCCAGCTCTTCCTTGTTCATAATTTTGGTTAACATACGCATACTAACAGCCCCTAAATCGTAAATAGGCTGGCTGATGGAGCTGAGATTGGGGCGGGTATACTTCACAATCGGAGAGTCGTTGCTAGTAATAATTTCAAAGTCATCAGGAATAGATTTACCAGCTGCAAACAGACCATTTAAGAGTCCAGCTGCCAATTCATCTTCACCAACGTAAGCAGCTGTCGCACCTGAGTTAAGGACACGTTCTGCCAGAGCGTAGCCATCTTCATATCTATATTTGGCTTCAAAAATAAGACTTTCTTGGAATTTCAATCCTGCTGCCTGAAGGCCGGATTTATAGCCGGACAAACGAACCTTACCATTAATATCATCAATTAAGGGACCAGATACAAAAGCGATATTCTGGTGCCGCTTGGCCAAATTAGCAACCACATCCTCCGCTGCTGCCTCGTCATCAATCATAACACTCGGAAATTGCTTATCCAAATCAATTGTCCCTGCTAAGACAACTGGCGTACGGGAACGCGAAAATTCCAGACGTACCTTGTCAGTCAGACGATGCCCCATAAAAATGATTCCATCTACTTGTTTGGCAAAAAGGGTATTGATGACATTAACTTCATTATCATCGTCTTCATCACTGGAGGCCAGTACAATATTGTACTTATACATGGAGGCAATATCATCAATCCCCTTGGCCAAAATAGAAAAGTAACTGTTAGCGATATTGGGAATAACAACACCAACGGTTGTCGTCTTCTTACTGGCTAAACCGCGCGCTACAGCATTTGGCCGATAATCTAAGCGATCAATAACTTCTAAGACCTTTTTACGAGTTTTTTCTTTAACGTTTTTATTGCCATTGACAACGCGGCTGACTGTTGCCATGGATACACCAGCTTCACGGGCTACATCATAAATAGTAATAGTATCATCAGTGTTCATGTGGGCTCTCCCTTCTATATGAAAATCACGCTTTCACGATTTATATTATCACATATTGTAAACACTTTCAATAATTATAACTCAATTTTTGAAATTTTTGTATGCCCTTTCAAAAAAACATCAACTTGAGCGCTATTATCTTAAAAACATATAAAATCATCGGGATAGCCTCATGACAGAAGAGGAGGGGCTTCTTTATCAGAAAATGACAAAGCCCCCACCAAACTAATAGGGGGGACTGTCTTGGGTTTGTTAGCGATAATAACAGCTTTTTCAACTGAAGCAAAAACTAGTTAAGACTTTTCAGTACTGCTTCCATTTGAGAAATAGCTTGAGCTGGCAGAGTATTTTCAGGATTTTCTTGATTGAAGGAACTTAAAAAGTCTCTTCTGACCTGCATTCTTTCTCGAATTAGCTGCTTGTAATCATCACCAAAATCTGGTACCTGATAGCCTTCTAGCTCTAGGTAAGATAGGCCAGATAAAGAACCAAAGGATTTGAAGTCACCTTTACCTTCAACAACATATTCAATAATATCTAGCGAAACTTCTTTAGGAATGGCTTGGCCCATGTACTGCCCTGTATTGATAATATAACAGTCAACACCGGATTCAAAGAGTGTTCTAAATTTTTGAAAATCCTCTGCTAGAGGATAAACGCGGAAAGGATTAGCGAACGGCTCAATAATCAAGTCCTTCTGATTGCCCTTGGTATTTTCAGCACTGGAGCGTTTCGTCATCAAAGTACAACCCATAGTCGTCGCTAGGACAGGGTCATCAATTTTCACCAATGGCGGAAGACTATCATCCTTCATGATCCAAAAGATAGCCTTGATGGGGTCACTAATACGGTCCACACGGTTAGGAGTTGAGTAGCGAGACTTCACAGTCCGTCCATTACCATTGCGAATATCTTCTGTTACGAGTTTTTTATGCCCTTCTTGATCCAGAGTCACACCGCAATTCTGTACAGTTATAAAGTAATCCTGCTCCTTATGGCCTGTCGGATAATCGTTTGTTTTATCAAAATACGAAGGTTCTAAGGCAATTGAAGAGCCATCTGCCGTTGAGATAACAAAAGCATCATCATGAAGTACTTCAATATCATACTTATCATCATGCTTAGCATGGGTCAGCGTAGACTTACCAGAACCTGACAGACCAAAGAAGGAAGCGACAAAATTGTTGGAGCTACCAGTTTCTTTTTCTCTGAAAATTTTTAAACCACCATGGCAGGCTACATAGCCATTTCTAGCAGCTGTACTCCAAGCTAGAGTCAAAGTCGACTTCTTTAACTCCCCAAAATAGCGCAAGCCCAGAATTATAGCACAGTTGTGCTGGACATCAAAGTAGACTAAGCCATCTGGATAATCCGGGTGAGTCCATTCAGGATCAAAAAAGATAAAAATATCATCCTCATCATAGATCTTGGAAGCGGCCAAACGCTTATTAAATTCTTCATCTAATATTTGGAAGTTGAGCAGCCAAGAATAGAGGTTGGGAATCTCATCTTCTGGGACCATAAGGTGGGCACGAACCATAAATTCTTCATCCAGACCTACCACAGCATCAGCACGATAAAAGGCTTTCCTGTGAGCCTGCCAAACTGCCTCGCGTACAATAGGATGCAGCGTTTGATCCTCTTTGGAATCGCGGCCATAAATGCGTCTGGCTCTCGCTGTACGGCCTACAATAGCCCCAGAATTAGTCAGCAAGACACGCGCATCAGAAGGTAACCCCAGCTCCTGTGTGTGGGCTACTGGCATGTCTAAAACGACTGTTCCTGCCGCTTTTGAAGCAAGTTCATAAGCTTTTTCTAAACTCTCAACAGACTTAACCTGATTTTCGTAAAAAGCTGTCTCGATAATTGTTTTCAAGGATGAGAAATAAGGCGTATTCGCTCGCATTTCTGCATCGGTAAATTTCTGGCGTGTTGACATATGGCATCCTCCTTATATTAAGATACTAAGAGCGTCCGCGGATCAAGCAAAAATAGGAGGTTCGACGAAGACGCTGGCGTCTAGGAAGAAACTATCTTTTTTGCACAAGCCGCAGCCCGTGTTCGATTATTAAGATACTAAGCCGTTAAGCACTCCAAAGGAATTTAGGAAATGGAGTGACGATTCATTAAGAATCGAGCGACATTTATCTAATTCCACAGGAGTGTAGGCGGGTTCAATTTACAAGATACTAAGCCGTTAAGCGACTCAAAGAAATTTAGGGAGCCTGACGAAGAATCGCTGAAGATTCTAGGAGGGCGAGTCTAATTTCACAGAGTCGTAGGCGGTTCAATTTACAAGATACTAAGCCGTTAAGCGACTCAAAGAAATTTAGAGAGCCTGACGAAGAATTCCTAAAGATTCTAGGAAAGCGAGTCTAATTTCACAGAGTCGTAGGCGAGTTCAATTTACAAGATACTAAGCCGTTAAGCGACTCAAAGAAATTTAGGGAGCCTGACGAAGAATCGCTGAAGATTCTAGGAAAGCGAGTCTAATTTCACAGAGTCGTAGGCGAGTTCAATTTACAAGATACTAAGCCGTTAAGCGACTCAAAGAAATTTAGGGAGCCTGACGAAGAATCGCTGAAGATTCTAGGAAAGCGAGTCTAATTTCACAGAGTCGTAGGCGAGTTCAATTACCAAGATACTAAGGGCGCCCGTGGACACAGCTAAAATAGAAGATTTGACGCAGAGTCCAAAAGACTCTAGGAGAAGCTATCTTTTTAGCCAAGTCCACAGCCCGTGTTCAATTATTAAGATACTAAGAGCTGATTCGCTTGGCGAAAATTTCCGATAGGAAAATAGGGGAGCGACGCCGTGTGCCTGACACACAAGGAGACTTATCCAAATCCCGAACTTTTAGCCCGTGTTCAATTGACAAAGTATCGCTAAGACCTTAGGTCTTGCTCTACTACACAAACTACCATGGTAGTTTGCTATGCCAATTACTAACTTCGAACCTTCGGTACGATCGACCGAAGGTTCGAAGGGTCGCAATTCTCAAGATACGGCAGAGGCTTCTTATCTAAGCGCTTCGCACTTGATACCAAACGCCAATCACTAGAGTGAATTGGCTACCTCTCCCACTAACTTCGTTTGGTTAGTAAAATCGACTAACCAAACGTCGTGTCCCTAAGGGCGTCAAAAGCGACTGGAATTTTAGGAGGTCAACATCATTTGCTTACAAACAAGGCGACCCCCAGCTAAATTCTGGGCTTTTGGGCCATATCCGACTACTTTTCCCTCTTTGTTTTCGAAAAGTAGTGTAACATTTTCATTTTTTGAAAACGCTTCAATATAGTTCTATTCTAACACAAAATTTTGACTCAGCGTCAGAGAAATTGTCACCTGTGATAAAATTTTTGAAAGGCTTGCATTTTAGTAGATTTTTTGAAAGAATAAAGACAGTTATTATCATGAAAAGAGGTTTTGCCATGTCAAAATTGACTCACATCCGTAACTATCTGGTTCAGAACCAGTCCCGATTGGCTATTATTTCCGATCCTGTTACAGTCAAGTATCTCACTGGGTTTGAGTGTGATCCCCATGAACGCCAGCTATTTCTCTTCATTTACAGCGATCAGGAGCCTATTTTATTCCTACCAGAATTAGAAGTAGCTAGGGCTCGTCAAACTGTTAAGTTTGAGGTAATAGGTTATAACGATGCTGAAAATCCTTGGCAGAAAATCCGTCTCAGCCTGCCTAGAATTGATTCGAATATCATTTATATTGAATTTGATCACCTTAACGTCACTAAATTCAATGGTCTACAATCAGTCTTTCTAGGACGTTTTGACAATATCACACCCTTGATTCAGGAAATGCGTCTGATCAAATCACCAGAAGAGCTCAATAAACTTCTGGTGGCTGGTGTCTACGCTGACTATGCTGTCAAGGTTGGATTTGATAATATTCGTGCTGGTCGAACCGAGATGGATTTGGTAGCCCAAATCGAGTATGAACTCAAAAAAAAGGGCATCCGTCAGATGAGTTTTGATACTCTTGTCCTAACCGGAAATAATGCCGCCAACCCTCATGGTATCTCTGGTACTAACCGTATTCAAAATGATGCGCTCCTACTCTTTGACTTAGGAGTCGTTTGTGAAGGATATACCTCCGATATCTCGCGGACGGTGGCTATCGGCCGCCCCGATCAATTCAAGGAAGATATTTATAAGATCTGTCTAGAAGCTCAACTGACTGCTCAAGAGGTGATCAAGCCAGGCGTCACCGCTGGCGAAGTAGACGCTGCTGCTCGCAGGGTGATTGAAAAAGCCGGTTACGGTGATTATTTTAACCATCGTCTCGGACATGGCCTCGGAATAGAGGTGCACGAATACCCATCTATTATGGCAGGAAGCGACTTAGTTCTCCAAGAAGGCATGTGCTTCTCGGTTGAACCAGGTATTTACATCCCAGGTCGAGTCGGTGTCCGTATTGAAGATTGCGGCAGTGTGGGCAAGGATGGCTTCCAACCCTTTACTCAAACACCTAAAAAACTGCAATATTTTGATTTATAAAGAGTTTGGGACAGGCACAGTGATAGAGAAGCTATTACTACGCCTGTCCCACTTTTTTTAATTCCCCTCAAGGCTTGCTTAGAACACCACCTCTGTAATTTTTTTCTAGTCCAGCAAGAGGTGCCTGATTTGATCAATCTTGTCTTCAGGTAGAACGATGTTAATCGCGTTGCCCAAAATAAGTTTGGTACTGCCCGAAACAATATGGCTCTTACCATTTTCACGCTGACTGGTGATCAGAACATCCTTAGGCAGCTCCAGTTGATAAACCGCTTTGCCGGCTATCTTCGACGAAACCGGCAGCTCTATCCATGTCAGAGGACTATCGTCAGCGTCAGGCTGCTTCCCTTCAAAAAGTTTTTCCAGCATGGCTTCATAGACCGGAGCCCCACCCAGCATATCCATAACAATATAGGCTACTAAGGTCACTGTCCCCAAAGCCATCAGATGGCGCAAATCTCCAACCATCTCACAGACCAAAATCATGGCTGTCAAAGGAGCCTTGGATATAGCACCAAAATAGGCACTTATTCCTAGAATGATAATAAGAGGGAATTCACTGGGGGTGATCCAGCCCAATTCAAGAAAAATACGGCCAAAGAAGGCTCCTAGACAGGCTCCCAGGGTTAAAATGGGCAAAAAGATTCCGCCCGGCAAGCCAGAGCCATAACTCATCATGCTGTAGCAAAAGCGCAGAACAAAGAGGACAAGAAAGAGAAGAATTGGTGCCTGCATGGTTGAAAGGGAACGAACCAAGGCATTTCCCCCGCCTAGCAGCCAAGGGGCAAAATACCCCAGAGGCAGAATCAGAACGAAGGCGACAAGGCTGTAATAGTGGGACTTAAGGTGCAACCATTTTCCTAAAGCAGCATAGTAGTCAGCCATTTTCAAAATGACCTTTTCATAATGATAGGCCAGAAATCCTAGGAAGAATCCTAACAGGATAAAGAGTCCATAAGAGGATAAACGGGGTAAAGGAAGTTGACTAGGCATGGCCAGCACCGGTGTTTGACCAAAGACTCGCAGGGAGATTAAATTGGCTATTAGACTGGCTGAAAGAGCGGTGATCCACACCCGACTAGAAAAGTGGTGGTAAACTTCTTCCACTACGAATAGGAGTCCCGCAATCGGCGCATTAAAAGCAGCTGAGACTCCCGCTGCGGCACCGCTAGCGATCAGGGTACGTTCCTCCAGCTTACTAAGGTTAAGGTAGCGAGCAATCCCCTTACCGCTGACAGCTCCCACCTGAATGCTTGGGCCTTCGCGCCCCAGCATTAAACCGCTGGAAATCCCCAGTACTCCTGCCAAAAACTTCTTCCAAAGAACTGACCACCATTGTTGACTCATCAAGCCTTTAAGCTCGGCTTCAACTTGCGGAATTCCCGACCCTTTAATATCTGGTTCAGTGACTATAAGGCGGCCAATTATATAGCTATAGATGAGATAAATAGACAGTATAACTATTAAAATCCAAGGCAGCTGATGCGACAAACGATAAGCCCTTTGAAACTGACCAAACAAAAGGCCAATAAGATACCGAAAAGCGCTGACCATAAAGCCGGAAAAAAGGCCGACTAGCAGGCCTCGAAAAACAGAAATTAAAATGGAGCTGGATAAGTAACCAAATTCTTTCCGCTGATTTTGCATATGATCCTCTCTTTCACTAATCTAACCTGTTGTTTAAGAAGCACAGGTCTTTTCCTTACGATCTCGAATCTATCTTGTACTGGTAAGTAACGACATTGGGACAGCAACTACTCTAGCTGAGAATCCAAATGATTTTATTTCCTGTGTCTACTGCCAGTATTACCAGAAAAAGCAAGACTTACTATTTTTATCTTACCATATTATTCTTAAATATTAGCGCAGATTTTAAGAAAATGATATGATGAAGATGCTAAATTGAACTCGGCTGAAACACATCAGGACAGAAGAGCTACCTGTTTGAGCTTTTGTTTTTAACAAAATAGGATTGTTTCTGGAATAATAAGTGTTTTGGAAATCAGAATTTTCAACCGAATGCCAAGATTTGATTTCTTTGCAGTTCTCAGTGTCAGCTGCTGTGACGTTTATCCGCCGGTTTTCTACTTTAGTTTGCCTTTGACAGGCTGAATATCTTTATAAAGATGGAGGTCAATATGACAAAAGAAAATATCAAGGAGCAAATTCGTCAGGCCTTTGATCACCGTGTCGCTGTTCGCGTCTATAATGAAGACGAAATTTCCCATGAAGATATGGAAACTATTCTTGATACAGCTTGGCTTAGTCCTTCTTCTGTTGGCTTGGAAGGATGGCGTTTTGTTGTCTTAGATAGAACCCATATTGCTGATCTAGCTCCTAAACTCAAGGAAGTCGCTTGGGGAGCAGCTCCCCAGCTTGATACCGCCAGTCATTTTGTTTTGCTCCTAGCTGAAAAAAATGCTCGCTATGATAGTCAAATCATGAAGCAAAGTCTTATCCGCCGTGGATTTACTGAAAAAACAGACTTGGAGTCAAGGTTGGAACGCTACCGCTCTTTCCAAGAGCAAGATATGAAGATAGCTGACAATCCGCGTGCTCTCTTTGATTGGACAGCCAAACAAACCTATATTGCCTTGGGAAATATGATGACTGCTGCATCACTAATGGGGATTGACTCCTGTCCCATCGAGGGATTTAACTACGATGACGTCAATACTATTCTAGCGCAAGAAGACATTATTGATCCTAGCAAAGAAGGGATTGCCAGCATGGTTTCCTTTGGCTACCGCCTCAAAGATCCCAAGCATCCGCGTTCACGTAAACCTCGCCAAGAGGTCATTACTTGGCTGGACTAGTATTTATAATTAATTATTACAGAAAGGAAATAAATGGACAGCTACAAACTTACCAGTTGCTGTAAGTTTGATCTGTTCTTGGTATTATGACTTATGAAATTTATGCATACCTGCGTTCGCGTCAAAGATTTGGAGACCTCGCTTGCTTTTTATCAAGAAGCTCTAGGATTTAGGGAAGTCCGTCGCAATGATTTCCCTGAGTATGAATTTACGCTTGTTTATATGGCTTTGGATGATGATCCAGACTATGAGTTAGAGCTCACCTACAACTACGGTCATGGTGACTATGACCTTGGTGATGGCTACGGTCATATTGCTGTTGGTGTCGAGGATTTAGATGCTACCCATCAAGCTCATAAGAAGGCTGGCTATACTGTGACCGATATCAAAGGGCTGCCTGGTAAACCTAATATGTACTACTTTGTTACTGATCCAGATGGCTATAAAATAGAAGTCATCGATTTACAAAAGTTTAATAGCAAGTAAGTGTTTAAAACTAGGATAAATATCCTCCACAGCTGGATGCTAAAATTTCCAGCTATGGGGGATTTTTCTGTCTAGAATTTACCATATAAGTGCAATAAAAAACTCATAAAATTTCCAGTAAAATAGACTTGAGAAACCATTTTAGCTGAAAAAATTTTATGAGCTACCATCATTCTACCGTGGAGGGGCAGGCCCTCTCTTGGCAATGATTATTTAATTTTGACTCTTTATTTAACTCTTAGCCACCGTCACTCCAACAAAATCAAAGACTGCCTTATTCCTTGAGATTCGCAAAAACTGCTCTATGATCCTTTTTGTTGCTTTAAAATACGATTAAGTTCTTGAGAAACTCGGTTGTTCTCATAAGGAACACAGTCCTGAACCCAGTTCCACCAAAAATAGCCTCCGACATAGTGCTCAGTATAAGCCGGCTGGCGGTAATAATGCCGCATCATAGCTGTTTTGCTGGCTGTTGTAGCTGAATCGGCTGTATTGCCGCATTCTCCCATACCTACTTTAGATTGTGGAAATTTGTCTTGAAACTCCTGAAAGACAGACTTCCAGTCTGGCTGATAGCCCTTGTTATCATCTTCATAATAAGAAATAAAACTAAAGTCCAGTCCTTGTTTTAATTTTTGAGGGACATGATGATCGATCCAAGCCATCATATCACGGTCTTTAGGATTTTCATAATAGAAAGTCACTGCTATTTGCTGGTCGGCTTCTTTAACGACTTCGTACGCAGCCTCGACCTTGTTCATAATGAGCTTTGGGCGCTGTTTAATCCAGTCCGTTCCATTAACTTCATTGCCCACTTCCCAAATCGTTGTGTAGTCGGCGAGATAGTCCAGAGATTCTTGAAAGCGCTGGCGGTAAGAAGCAACATCAGGATAAGCCTTCATATCATAGGAGTCAACAGGCTGAGCCATGATATCAGCTACTGGCGCGATCTTTTTGAAGAGGGGAACATAATCCTTGGGATCTTTTTCTTTGGACATCACAATTCGGACGGTCGGCCGCACAGGCATAGCTTCCAGAGCCTTGACAATCTCTTTGGTAGAAACCTCACCTTCCCAAGTATCATCAACGGTCACACCATAAATTTGGGGTTCTTCACTTGCACTTTTGGGGTGCAAAATTAGAACCAGCATACCTAAAACAATTACTAGGCTGAGGAAGAAAGCGATCCATCTTGAAGATTTTTTATGCTTTATGGCCATTTTTGTCCTCCCGCTGCGTGCACAAAGTTTCTTACTTGAAATGATTTCCTCACTGTGAGCAACTCTCAAAGAGAAAGCATATAGTAAGCCGACTGGTACTTAGATTTCAGCTAACTTGGCACCATTAGAGGCAATGATTGCTTTTATCCATTGGTAAGACTTTTTAGGAGTGCGCTTGAGGCTACCACGACCCTTGTCATCCATATCCACATAGATAAAGCCGTAACGTTTCTTCATTTCACCAGTGGATAAGGAAACGAGGTCGATCGGTGCCCACATCGTATAGCCAAGGCAGTCGACACCGTCAATATTAATGGCATCAGCCATATTTTGCAGATGATCACGCAGATAGTCGATACGATAGTCATCCTCAACATAACCGTCTTCATCAGCCTGATCGATAGCTCCCATACCATTTTCTACAATGAAGAGCGGTTTTTGAATGCGGTCAAAAATCTCATTCATGACATGCCGAAGGCCTAAGGGGTCAACAGCCCACCCCCAGGGGGTTTCTTTAAGATAGGGATTGCTAGATCCGCCTACATTAAACCAATCATCACCTGCCTGAGTCGTGTTCGAACGATAATAACTAAAAGAGATGAAGTCCAACTGACCTTCACACAAAATCGCCTCATCACCGTCTTCAATTTGAAGCTCATCAACCCCATGACGCTTCCAAAGGGATTTGCTATATCGCGGATAATAGCCACGCCCCATAATATCGATAAAATACCAATTTTCACGGCGCTCTTGCAGACGATGAAAGACATCTTCGGGTTTACAGGTGGCAGGATAAAGTTCACTCATGGCATACATGGCGCCAAATTGACTGTCTGGCATTAAATCGTGCCCCAATTTGACAGCCTTGGCGCTGGCCACAAACATGTGGTGAGCTGCTTGATAGCGATCCTGCCCAGTTGAGTTTCTGGTACCGCAAGGACCAAATCCCCGAACCGCATTGATTTCATTAAAAGTCAGCCAATAGCGACAGCGATCGCCGTAATGCTCAAATAAAGTTTTACAGTATTTAAGGTAAGCATCAATAACATAACGCGAGGACCAGCCATCGTATTTCAGTGCTAGGTTCATCGGCATTTCATCATGACAGATTGTAATTAGAGGTTCCATACCATATTTTGCCATCTCATTAATAACATCATTATAAAAGGCAAGCCCTTCTTCATTTGGCTCTGCTTCTTCTCCCGTCGGATAAATACGGCTCCAACAAATTGAAAAACGAAAAACATTAAAGCCCATTCCTGCCATCAATTTAATATCTTCTTTATAATGATGGTAGAAATCAACAGCCTTGTGACTCGGATAATATTCATCATCTAGGAAAATAGGCTCCGCTTCTTTGGGAACAGGATCTGCGTAAAAGAAAGATGAACGTGGTGTAATAATAGAACCATCAGGCATGCTCATGGTATGGTGACGGGGGGACTCCAAAGAACCATCCGTCTCAAAATCATGAGAGAGAAGCCCTCGTCCTCCTTCTCCAAAGCCGCCTTCATACTGAAAATCAGCGGTCGCACCTCCCCATAAGAAACCTTGAGGTAATTGATAAGACATAGTCTCCTCCTTATATTGAGATACTAAGGGCGTCCGCGGATCAAGCAAAAATAGGAGGTTCGACGAAGACGCTGGCGTCTAGGAAGAAACTATCTTTTTTGCACAAGCCGCAGCCCGTGTTCGATTATTAAGATACTAAGCCGTTAAGCACTCCAAAGGAATTTAGGAAATGGAGTGACGATTCATTAAGAATCGAGCGACATTTATCTAATTCCACAGGAGTGTAGGCGAGTTCAATTTACAAGATACTAAGCCGTTAAGCGACTCAAAGAAATTTAGGGAGTCCTCCTAGAATCCCAGAAGATTCTAGGAAAGCGAGTCTAATTTCACAGAGTCGTAGGCGGTTCAATTTACAAGATACTAAGCCGTAAGCGACTCAAAGAAATTTAGAGAGCCTGACGAAGAATCGCTGAAGATTCTAGGAAAGCGAGTCTAATTTCACAGAGTCGTAGGCGAGTTCAGTTACTAAGATACGGCAGAGGCTTGTTATCTAAGTGCTCCGCACTTGATACCAAACGCCAATCACTAAAGTGAATTGGCTACCTCTTCCACTAACTTCGTTTGGTTAGTAAAATCGACTAACCAAACGTCGTGTCGCTAAGGGCCGATTCGCTTGGCGAAAATTTCCGATAGGAAAATAGGGGAGCGACGCCGTGTGCTTGACACACAAGAAGCTCCTTCTTTTTCCCGAGGAAATTAGGCCCGTGTTCAATTCAACCGTTCTCCTTGTTTAACCTTACCTTGGGTTTTGAGGGTGATATCCTTACCATTTGCATTAGCGATAACCAACATCGTTGTTGTATCATAACCCTCTTGAGCAATCGCTTCACGGTCAATTTTAACCACTGGCTGGCCAGCACGGACGGTTTCTCCAGCTTGGGTTAAAACATCGAAGCCCTGCCCTTTTAATTCAACCGTATTGATACCAATGTGGACTAAAATTTCTACACCATCGGGTCGTCTTACCCCGAAGGCATGTCCGGTTGGAAATACTGTAGTTAGTTCACCATTGACTGGAGAAGTGATAAAGTCACTCTCAAGTTGAAAGGCAAGACCGTCCCCCATCATTTTTTGCGCAAAGACTTCATCGTTAACCTTTTCAAGAGGGAGCAATTCGGCATCGGCTATTGCTACTACAGCATCGTCTGGGATCACTTTTTGTACAGGTTCTGTAATAGTCTGACTGCTGCTTTTTTCATCAACGTCAACTCCCATAAAGAAGGTCACAAGAGCGGCAACAGCAATGGCTGTTATAATTCCGACAAAGGCTGCCATAGCAGTATTGGCAAAGATTGGCAAAGCTAGGACATTGGAGTAGCCCATTTCAAAAGCACGAGCCCCTAAAAGACTGGCAACAAAACCACCGGCAAAACCACCAGCCATAACGCCGTACATGGGCCTTTTATATTTGAGGTTCACACCGTAAATAGCTGGTTCTGTCACACCGGCGACAATACAGCCAATTGCTATTGAAATAAACTCACTACGTTTTACCTTGTCTTTAGTTCGTCCGATAACACCAAGGACAGCACCGCCTTCCGCCATATTATGCATAAGGAAGGCTGGGCGAAGCATAGCATCGTAGCCCGGATTAGAAAGCAATTGGGGCATGAACGGTGTGATGGCTGTATGCATCCCTGCCATAACCATCCAAGGTAAAACTGCTGCAAGAAGTCCTACAGCTAGAGGACCTACGGTACTGTCTAGAAACATGAAGACTGCTGCAATACCTTGTCCGACAATGTTGCCAAGAGGCCCTAGGACAAGATAGCCGAGACTACCTGCTATGAAAATTGTCCCCATACCAACAAAGATAGCTTTAAAAATATTAGGGATAATCTTATTTAAATATTTTTCAGCGTAATAGGCAACAATTGCAATCAGCAGGGCTGGCAGCATGGATGTGCCATATGACAGCAGGCGAACATCGATTCCAAAGAGATCAATTGGCTTCCCTGCCGTCACTAAAGTGGTGAAATTCGTATGTAATAAAGCTGCCGCCGACACCATAGCATAAATAGGTGTCCCACCCAGTTTTGTAGCTGCACCGTAGGCTACAAAAATAGGCATAAAGTAAAAGGGAGCATCCCCGATGGCTGACAGCAGCAAATACGTTGAAGAGGTTTCAAAGTCTTTACTGATAAAGGTCGTTATCAAAATTAAGGCAACTTTCAACATACCACCTGCGATTAAGGCAGGAATCATCGGGGTGACAGAACTGGATATAAAGCCGATAATCTTATTTGGTGCATTCTTCCAAGTCCAGCCTTCTTTATTTCCTAAATCCCCATCCAAATTCTCATCAACGACACCGCCAGATTTAATATCATAGGTCCTCATGATAGCATCGTAGACTGGAACTAGGTGCTGCCCTAAAATCACCATATACTGACCACCAGCGTAAACCGTACCGATAACCCCTTCTAATTGCTCTAAGGCTCCCTTATTGACCTTAGAGACGTCCTTTAAATTAAAACGCAATCGCGTCATACAATGAGATAAGACGGTTATATTATCTACATCTCCAACATTTTTTACAATGTTGTCTGCTAACTGTTGATAGTCCATAAGAGCCTCCCTCTAACTTTTGATAATTTTATCACAGGATAAAATTATTTTTAACAAGTTGATTTTATCTTTTTTTGAAAGCGTTGTCAATCTTGTTTAAATAAAAGTCAAGACTTTTGACAATTGCTTTGAAACTCAGTAAAATGAAAGCTACAGGAGTCTTTATTAACATGAATTTTTTAGAACAAATCGAACAGCATAGCTCAGATTTTTCCAAGACTGAACAAAAGGTTTATCACTATATTATGAATCATATTGATACTCTGGAAACGTATACCATTACTAAAATTGCTGATCTTTCACATACTTCTACTGCAGCGGTACAACGATTTTGCCAAACACTGGGCTACAGAGGATTCAAAGACTTTCGTTATGATGCCATAGATTATCTCCACCACCATCACCGCAAGGAATCCCTTGATCCTCTGGATGATATGACCGATAATTATATTAGTTTGGCTAGACAATTTAAAAATGTTGATCGGAATAATATTACCCAGCTTATTCAGGCCATTTTAAACGGTCAAAGGGTTCATATTTTCGGTATCTACTACTCATCCCTGCCCGCTAGATTTTTACACATGGGGCTTCAAGATTTGAGGATCCCCAGTTATTTTGCTGGTGATTTAAACAGCGGAGCCCATCTGACCAATATTATACGCGAAGAGGATACCCTGATCATGTTCTCACTGTCAGGAGATATGGGCAACTACAGGGCTTCTCTAGCTGCATTGCAGCATAACATGCCTCAAAACTCTTACCTTGTTACCATCAATAAAGGTTCTCAGATTGATAAGTATTTCAGACATACTATTGTCTTGCCCGGCAGCTCCATTAACAGGCAATCTATCATTGACCCCCAATCTATTTCTTCTATCTTTGTCGAAATCTTGCTGAACCTCATTCATCAGGAAATGCGATAACTTAGGTATAATATTGCAAAATGTCTTGTTATAAAAATAATAAACCTCCTGTTCTAATGTGAATAGGAGGTCTATTATTTATACTGTCTTAAAATACAAAAGTTATTTCTTAATTTCTTCTGAGGAAATTTTCCTTTCAATGTATTTTATACTTCCTGAAAATATTTCTGAAAACCAAGGTGGTAAATTAAAAAGTCTATATCCTAAATACATCGTATGCGAAAGTAATTCAATATCGAAAACTACATTAAAAGTTAGTTTATCACTATACCACAATGATCTATAAACAAAAATCCAAAAAGAATTACCAGCAAACGTAGGATCAACAGAATTAATATGGCTAGCTGTTATATTCGTCCAAAAATCATTACCATAGTAAAGCAGCATTACACATAAAAATAATGGAAACCATTTTGCCCATAAATATTTCACAGAATAAAATAATAACCGCAAACTCCCAATAGTAAGCCTTCTAAGTAACTTCGAATCAAACATAAAATCGAGATAATCATTTAATCTTAATGATCTATTTCTTTTTAATGAGATCTTCTCTAGCAATCCATAAACACATACTAATACGCTATAAACACTTAGAGATGCTATATAAGGTAGTACTAAATAGAAAGCTAAATTAATATAATACTTATTTATAAATTCTATTAAGTTACCAATCGGAGTAAGGTAGTAATTTCCAGAGAATAATGGTTTTAATTGGAAGCTTTCCAGTAATTTAGGATTAAATCTAAAACATAATATGACTAAAAATATAACAGCTCTATCAAGCCAATCGTTATCAATCAGCTTTCTTACACATATCTCATATAGCTCCGAAAAAAATTTATCTACCAAATTAACACCTCTAAGTTAATAATTTTTCTACCGGCTATTAAAATTTTTCATCTGGCGTTTGACATCCCGTTCTTGGTCCCGACGTTTAATGGACTCACGTTTATCGTAATCGTGCTTCCCTTTGGCTAGACCGATGAGTACCTTAGCAAAACCCCGCTTGATATAGACCTTGAGAGGAATCAGCGTCATACCAGTTCCTTTAAGCTCATTTGCCAAGCGGCTAATCTCACGTTTTTTAAGGAGAAGCTTACGAGTGCGCTCAGGATCCTGATTCCAGATATTGCCTTGTTCAAAGGGAGCAATATGAACATTAACCAGCCAAGCCTGACCATCTTTTATCTGAGCATAGCCGTCCTTGAGCTGGATGCGAGAAGCCCGGACAGATTTGATTTCGGTTCCAGTCAGAACTACACCAGCTTCGACGGTATCAACGATGGTATAATCATGCCGGGCTTTTTTATTTTGAGCCAAGGGCTTATTGTTATCTTTAACCATGCAATCACAAACCTCCTAGATATCTTTTTGAGAACGCAACTCTTCCTAAAGAGCATTATCGATCATCTTCTTTTTTTGCGGCGACCGCGCTCACGCCCTTTATTATCGTTATGAGGACGGTTCTGATTTTTTCGCTTATCTGGCTTTTTAGAGGACTTACGGCGGTTATCATAGGAACCCTTATCTTTTCGAGACTCTGTTTTACCATCGCTTCGGTGATTATTATCACCTTCTCGGCGCCGTCGCTTCCCACTATCATCGCGACGTTTGCGGCGGAATTCACGGTTTTTCCCTTCACGAGCCTTACGTGCCTCATGATCCACTTTTTCAATAATATCAAAGTCACTGGCTAAATATTCAAAATCAATATCGCCAGTCTCTTTATCGGCTCTGATCAAGCGTACGCGGATAGGCTGACCAACGCGAAAGACCTTACCAGTACGTTCCCCTTGCAGGGTCATGGTGCGTTCGTGGTAATTATAGAACTCTGGCAGCGTCGTTATATGTACCAACCCTTCAATAGTGTTAGGCAGCTCAACAAAGAGCCCAAACTTAACCACGCTGGCAACGAGAGCGTCGAATTCTTCGCCGACATGTTCTTCCATATATTCAGCCTTCTTCATAGCTTCAACCGTTCGTTCAGCCTCAATAGCCCGACGCTCCAAGGCAGACGATGATGCCGCTAAGTCTGGGATAACTTCTTCAAAATGCTCTTTCTTTTCCTGTGTCAAGTTCCCGTATTCTCGTACCATACGGTGGACCAAGAGGTCAGGATAACGACGGATAGGACTGGTAAAATGGGTATAGTATTCTGCTGCAAGTCCGTAGTGTCCGTGATTATGCTCAGAGTAGCGGGCCTGCTGCATGGAACGCAGTAACATCATAGCCATAACCTCATGACCTGGTTGGCCTTCAATTTTGGCCATAAATTCCTGCAGAGCCTTCTGACCGAGACTATTAGCTGTGCCGTAGATAGGCACTCCAAAAAGGGAGGCGTAATCCATGAACTTCTGCAACTTTTCTGCCTTGGGTTGTTCATGAATCCGGTAGATAAATGGCAGCTGCTGCTTGGCAAAATGTTCAGCTACGCACTCATTAGCGGCCAGCATAAAGGACTCAATCATACGCTCTGCAATCCCGCGATCTCGGACAACAATATCAAGAGGCCTTCCTTTATCACTGACCAAAATACGAGGTTCGGCAGTATCAAAATTAAGGGCTCCGCGACGTTCTCGCATTTCTTCTAAAATCTTATGTAGCTCAGCCATATGGCTGACTGATTCCATAATCGGCTTGAACTGGTCTATGACCTCTTGATTGCCTGCTAACATCTCATTAACATCGCTATAAGTCATTCGGAAAGTTGTTTTAATCACTGTCTGGGTGATAGTATGATCAACTACACGCCCCTGCGGCGTTATTTCCATAATAGCCGACTGAGTCAACCGGTCAAGATTGGGGTTGAGGGAGCAAATACCATTAGACAGGCGCTCAGGAAGCATTGGTACCACGCGGTCCGTTACATAGACAGAGGTTCCTCGGGCAATTGCCTCGCGATCAAGAGCAGATCCTTCTGTCACATAATAGGAGACATCAGCAATATGCACCCCCAACTCAAAATTACCATTATCCAGCTTTTTGATATGGACAGCATCATCCAAGTCCTTAGCATCCTTACCATCAATAGTAAAGGTGATTTCGTCACGCAGATCCAAACGTCCTGCCATATCGCTTTCCGATGGGGCTTCAGGGATAGCTCCAGCTTCAGCCATGACATCTTCTGGAAAGTCAGAGACGATATCCATAGACTCCAAGACCTCAAGCACATCGATACCGACATCTCCCTTATGACCAACAATATCGCGGACATGAGCGACAAAATAATCGTGGTGACGGGTAGGATATTTATCAATATCAACCTTGACAATCTCTGTACCGTCAAGCGCTAGTGGTTCCTTTTTAATATAGATTTTTTGGGTAATCTTTTGGTTTTTTGATCTGATATAACCAGCATATTTGGGACGTTCATCATCAAGGATAAAGGTTCCTACTACGGTTTTGAGGGAGCGTTCGACAACATCGACAACACGAGCTTCAGCAGCAGTACCTTTAAGACGATCGGCTGGTTTTTTTATGACAACCTCGACGGTATCCCCATCGATTGCATGACCAACATCATTGCGGCCGATGAACATGTCCTCTTCCTCGTCACTAACATGCAGAAAGCCAAAACCATTCTTATTGGCACGAAAAATACCTTGAACGGTAATGTCATGTTTTTGCTTGCTCGTCGTATCCTTGCGCAAGGAGATAAAACCATCTTGATTAAAGCGCAGCTTTCTGTTACTTTCCAGTTTGGAGATGGTTTTTATGAGTTTAGGGAACTTCTCAGCTCCCGACATATCTAAGTCAGCGGCTAAGTCATTGACGCTAGACTTGCCCCTTTCTCGCAGGTAATTAATAATTTTTTCTTCCATTACTACTCTTTCTTTTTATGGTCCTATTTGTGAAGGATTCCTATAAAAAAGGAGCCAGACCATGTCTCGCTCACTTTCGTCATTACTTACTTGATAAAATCGCAAGCACAAGGGCATCCAACAACCACAAGAAAGTTAAAATACCCGTAAAGCGTTCCATGAAAGCCTCAAAGCCACGTGCTTTGGTTCGTTCAAACAAGGCCTCCGAACCACTGTTATCAAATACGTTGCTGCTTGGATTTTTCTGCGGTTGCATAAATATAGCAATAATCAAAACCACAGACATCACTAGCAAGGCTGTCAGTAAGATGTTATACATGTTCATTCCTCCACTATTGTCCTAAGTAGTTTATCATAAATACCCTTAAGATTCAAGATGGAGGGTTACTTTTCGCTCCTTGGGGCAATATTTAGGTACCTGAATTTTATCAGGATGACTGGTCTTATTTTTACTGGTCAGATAATTTTGACTGCCGCAGGAGCTGCATTTTAAATTGATTTTTACGCGCACTAGATTTCCTTAACTTTCAAATAATGTCTAAAGTTGATAAAACTCCAAGAGAAATTGACAAAGACAATCAGACTGGTCACGTAAAAGACCCACTGATAACCAAGTCCAGCAGCTACACTGGAACCGACAAAGGGACCGATAACCTGACCGATATTGGTAAACATCTGATTGTAACTGAAAATCCGAGAGATGCCTTCCTTGGGAGTAATTTTAGTCAGCAAAGAATTAACACTGGGCATCAGAGCACCTGTTCCAAAGCCATATAAAAAACGGAGCAGACCCAGCTGTAAGGGAGTCTTAGCATGGGCGAAGGACAGATACATACAAAAACTGTAAAAGAGAGCCAAAAGAAGCAGACGGTGATTACCGATTTTATCACCGACTTTCCCTAGGAAGGAACTAGATAGCATGCTGGAGAAGCCCATACTGGAGACAATTAGTCCCGACACAAACATCAGATTTTCTGTCTGCCCTAGGTGTCGGATGTAAAGGGTTAAAATAGGAGCGATCGATTGGGCCGATATTTGAATAATCATGCTCGTTACAAAAAGACCTAGCATCACCTGACGGTCTTTAATTTGTTTAAATAGCTCTTTAGTAGCTAGTTCATGTGCTTTCTTAACAGGTATAAAGTTTTCCCTGATAAGAAAAATAGTCAATAGATTAAGTATTAAGAGCAGACCACCGACCAGCAAAAAAAGGTTCCTAATGCCCAGCCAGTCTGCGAAATAACCGCCCAATAAAGGACCAATTAAAGTTCCGGCTGTTACACCTGTTGCCAGAGTTCCCAAAGCTGTTCCTAACTTATCCTTGGGAGCTTGACTGGCAATCAGGGCGGTCGAATTAGGAACATAGCCCGCAAACATACCGTTTAAAAGCCTAAACATTAAGAGCCAGAACACATTGGGAACAAAGGCCAAGCCCCCCATAGTAAAAGCCATGACCAAGCTAGCACGGATCATCATGGGCTTGCGACCATAGCGATCTGCTAAGCTGCCCCAGATAGGAGCAACCAAGGCTGAGGCGAGGGCTGACAGTGAAACTGAAAGGCCTGCATAGAGCTCAACCATTCCTTGCTTGGCTCCCAACTCTTCCACAAAGAGGGACATAAAAGGCATAACAAGTGAAAAGCTTGCCCCAGTAAGAAAATTACCGAACCAAGCTACCCTTAGATTCTGCCGCCAATTAATTGTACTGACACCTTGATTATTTATAAGTCATCATCTTCTTTCTTAGAACTTCGATATGTATTATACCATATCTAGAGCATAAAAATAGCCCACGTGACCTTAAATTTCAGGCCTGATGTTCGAGGTCCCCATGGAGCTATAATTCAGCCAAAAGATGGTGAATTTGTGTGTGGGTATCAGTCAGACTGCCATTGTTGTCAATCACTCGGTCAGCTAAGCCAATCTTTTTCGACAGAGGAAGTTGGGCAGCAATCCGCTTAGCAGCCTCATCAAGACTGTAGTGATTGCGTGCCATCAATCGCTCTAACTGTTTGTCCTCATCAACATAAACCAGCCAGATTTCATCAAACCAGTCTTGATAGTCCAACTCATAAAGGAGCGGAATATCCATGAAAAAGACAGACTCTTTGTCAGCTAAAACCTCACGCCTACGGGCCAATTCTTCACGGATAATTTGATTTTGCAGTTTGGCAGACTTTTCCTGATTTTCCTTAGTTGAAAAAATCAGCTGAGCCAATTTGGCTCTGTCCAGTTGACCATCGGCCGCCACAATGTCTGTTCCAAAAGCAAAAATAAGAGCCTGATAGAGCTTGCCCCCCTTGTTTTGCAGGTCATGCACGACCTGATCCGCATCAATCACCTGATAACCGGCTCGGCGAATCTGTTCAACAACCGTTGACTTGCCAGAGGCAATACCGCCTGTAATTCCAATGATCTTGCTCATCGCTTTTGACAGGACGGACAAAAATGCGTCCCGCGTCCTCCTACTTTGATTTTCCGAATCTCTGTTCCACAACGCGGACAGGGTTCACCTGTTCGGCCGTAAACTTGTAGATACTCTTGCATGGTGCCATCTTCACCTAAAGCGTTACGATAGGTTCGAATGGTCGATCCGCCTTTTTCAATTCCTAACTGTAAAATACGAATGGTTTCGTCATGGACTCGCTTGATTTCAGCTTTCTTAAGACTATTTGCTGGACGTTCTGGATGAACCCTAGCCGCCCACAGCACTTCATCAGCATAGATATTACCTAAACCTGCAACCAGCTTTTGTTCTAAAAGCGAAGGTTTAATAGATTTATGAGAAGATAAGACAGCTCGCTCAAAGGGCGCCAGCTTAAAGTCCTTTTTGTTTGGCTCAGGCCCTAATTTCTTTTGTTTAAAATAAGCATTTTCAGCCGATTTTGCCAGCAGTTCAAATGTTCCAAACTTGCGGACATCCTGATACACCAAGGTTGAGCCATCACTCAGCTCAAAAAACGCATGAAAGTGCTTATCATCGGGCACCTGCTCGGGAAAAAGCAGATACTTGCCTTCCATACGCAGATGCGAGATTAACACCTGAGCGCCTAAATCAAAAATGAGATATTTACCACGGCGGCGCATAGAGTGAACCGTCTGCCCCATCAAGTCCAGCTTGAAGCTGTCAAAATCCGTCTTAACCATCTTGGGTACACGTACATCTACTGCTACAATCTTCTTGCCGACAATCAGACCTTCCAAACCGTGCCTGACGGTCTCAACCTCCGGTAATTCGGGCATATCTAAAACATCAGGAACAGCCAGAAAAACTAATAGAAACAAGGACAAGACAGAGAAATTTGCTTTTCTATGCCTCTTACTTTTTTCATCAGCTTTTCCTTTTGGATTCTAAACTGCCCCTTCCTTTCTTTCATCAAATTTTTATACATTTTGGCTTTTTTAATAGCTTAATCTGTCAAGCCCAGCAAGCGCCTAGCATAGATAACCTGACCTGAATGCATGGCAGCATCATCAATGACCGACACCAGACGGGCACCGCGAGTGACCGCAGGTGTCCAAGAATCATCCACAATGTCATCAAGAGCGGCTTCATCAAGCGAGTTGAGGTAATCTTTAGTGAGCTTAGCAGCTGCTTCCAGATATCCCAGCGCAATACTCAGATCATCCACTTGGACTTTTTGAGCTTCCTCCAAAGAATGCCGCCAGTCCTGAGTATCATCAGGTAAATCCAAGTGAAACTGTTCCTTCCAGCCCTGACTAAACCAGATAGGTTCCCTGCCTGCCAAGTCAGAAATCTGTAAGTCCATCTCACGCGCAGTATGCCAAGCCAACCAAGTCATGGATTTAATTTGACCTGAAACTTCTGCAGCTGGGAAGCGATTGGCCTCTTCAACTGTCACTCCTTCAAACAAACGCTCAAACCGTTCCTGTGCGCGTTCCACGCTTTCTGCTAACATATCCAAATAAGTCATCGTTTTACCTCCTTATGGCAAAAGCCAGGCTCTCCTCAGCTTTAAACCTTATTTTACATCTTCTTAATCATCGAACCGCCTCAATTGATTGGGAAAAGCAGCTCCCTGTAAAAAATACTGCACGAGCTGAATGTGGGTGGTCATATCACTAAACAGCCAAGCATGACCTTTGTCGGGATAATAAGCACACTCGCTGGCTGGATTTTTATTTGCCAGCAATTGGTGCGATTCATGTATCGAACCCGACTTCTTTCCGCCTGAAACGAAAAAGACAGGATTGGTAACTTTCAAGTTTAATCTTAAGAAATTAGCTTGGGACATAGCACGGTGAAAGGAGCGCTTTGAAGCCTGCTGTAAATCTGCAACAAAGGGTCGATACTCTTCTTCAGGAACACCATCTTTTGCCATCATGCTGCTCATGAGTTTGGAGAGTAACTTTGTATTTTTAAGCAGTGACATAACATAGACACCAGCAATGACCTTACGATAACCTTTTATTGGCTGATGGCTAGAACCGTCAACAATCGCCTGACCAACTAAGTCAGCCTCTTTCTCCAGTAGTTTCAAAATAAGACTGGCTCCCAGTGATAGCCCGACAAGATGAGGCTTTCCGTGAGCTTTCGCCTTGATAATGCTGGCAATCATTTCCGTAACATCGTCGAAAGTTGTCCATTCGATATCACGACTATTGCCATGCCCGGGTAAGTCAATGGCCATACAGTGGAAATCATTTTTTAGTGCTGCTATGTGATGCTGCCACATCTTACTGCTGGAACCCGAAGCGTGCAAAAGGATTATCGTTTGTTTCTGTTCTTGCCCTGTCTCTTCGATAAATAAGTTAGCTGTCATTGGTCTGTCCTCTCACTAAGCCCAACTTGGACTAAGAGTCTATCTGTACCTCGCTTCCCCATTTCTGGGCTCGGGTTAAAAAGGTCCACCGAACCTTTTTAATACTCTTTCTTATTATAGCCAAAGTCTGCCAAGTCCAACTTCTTATCGCGCCAGTTTTTCTTGACCTTGACCCAGGTCTCAAGGAAAACCTTGTCCCCTAGCATGAGTTCGATGTCACGGCGTGCCATCTTGCCGATTTTCTTAAGCATAGCACCTTGCTTACCGATGATAATGCCTTTTTGACTGTCGCGTTCGACCATGATGGTCGCGCGGATATGCACCTTGTCTGTTTCTTCGTCGCGCTTCATGGATTCAATCACTACAGCCACGGAGTGCGGAACTTCCTGCTCGGTCAATTTGAGAATTTTCTCACGAATCATTTCAGAGACCAAGAAGCGCTCTGGATGGTCTGTGATTTGATCTTCAGGGAAATACTGAAATCCTTCTTCCAGATTATCCTTGAGAATAGCCATCAGGGTCTCGACATTGTTGCCTTGAAGAGCAGAAATCGGAACAATTTCCTTGAAGTCCATCTGACTACGGAAATCATCAATCTGCTCTAAAAGTTGGTCAGGATGGACCTTGTCAATCTTATTAATGACCAAAATGACTGGAATCTTAGCTGCCTTAAGGCGCTCCATAATCATATTATCGCCTTTGCCACGCTCCTCATCGGCTGGAACCATGAAAAGGACAGTCTCAACCTCACGCAGGGTTGAGTAGGCTGACTCCACCATAAAATCACCTAGAGCCGTTTTGGGTTTATGGATACCTGGCGTATCGATAAAGACAATCTGCTCGGTATCCGTTGTATAGATACCCATGATTTTATTGCGTGTTGTCTGCGCTTTATCGCTCATAATGGCGATTTTCTGTCCCATAACATGATTGAGAAATGTTGATTTCCCAACATTGGGACGGCCTAAAATAGCCACAAAACCTGATTTAAACATAAGATACAAAAACGTTAAGCAAGATAAAAATAATGACTGGCAGAGCAAATGCTTGTTACACAGTCCCTCTTTTTACATAGCTTTAGTCCGTGTTCATTTCAAAACACAAACCCGTCCATTCCTTTCTACTCTAAAAGATAGCTCCATTCGCTCAAGTACAGCAATTGACTTAATGAAAGAGCATGGCCCAAATTTTTGGCACAAAGATAATGAGGCCAGTTATAACCGCATACCCCGAAATAACCAGTACAGCACCGGCAGCCATATCCTTGGCGTTCTTGGCCAACATCGAAAAGTGATAATTACTAGCCAAATCGACGACATTTTCAATTGCCGAGTTAATAATCTCGAAAGTAATCACCAAGAATATAGCCAGCGATAAGAACAACCATTCCACAGCCGTAATATGGAAAATAACACCAGCTAAAACAGCCAGAATAGCTGATATCCCATGTTTGCGCATGTTACGCTCTTCTTTGAAAGCTGTAAAGATACCGGTCAGGGCAAATTCTAAACTAGAGGTTAGCGTTCGATTTTTCCATTTTTTAGGTGAATTAGTCTCGCGTAAGTCCATAGGCTTCTAAAATCTCTTCCTGTAAAGTGAACATCTCTTTTTCTTCTGCCGGAGTATAGTGATCATAGCCATTAATGTGCAGAAAACCATGAACAGCCAGAAACCCCATTTCACGTTCAAAACTATGACCATAGCTTTCGGCCTGCTCGTGTGCCTTATCGACAGAGATAAAGAGCTCGCCAATGTAAGCGTCATAATCAGCCATCATCTCTGCTAATTCAGGGTTTTCAGCCAGATCTTCACCAGAAAAAATAATGGGGGCTTCCGGCTTATACTCTAGACTGACCACATCAGTTGGGCGATCCATGCCGCGATATTCTAAGTTAATTTGGTGTATCGTCTCATTATCAACAAAAGTGACAGCCATTTCTTTAGTTTCCTGGCCTAGCTTTTTAGCAGCAAACTCGAGCATTTCTTTAATCTGACTGAGCATCTCTTGTGAGACCTGCTTAGTCTCATCTTTTATTTCAATATACATAGGTCTTCCAATCTAATTATCACCTCTATTATAGCATAAAAGCCTAGCCTCTGGATAAAACAAGAGAAAGGGCCTAGCTGAAGGAATAACTTTTTTTGAAAGCCTTTTCAAAAGCTGATCTCTTATGTTAAAATAGCCTTATCACTATCCATGGAGGCTATCATGTCATTTTCTGAAAAAGTTAAAACAGCTTGTCAGACTAAAGTCCAGCTGATCGATCAGAGTTTTTCTCGTTATGCACTAAAATCGCTTTTTGCTGGCGCATTTTTGACGCTCAGTACAGGTGTCGGTGGTATTGCAGCTGATGTCGTTAATCAGATTCATCCAAACCTAGGGCGCTTTATCTTTCCCTTTATATTTAGCTTTGGCCTTGTTTATATTCTCTTTTTAAATGCCGAATTGGTTACTTCTAATATGATGTATTTAACTGCGGGAGCTTACTATCGCTTCATTTCAGTCAAAAGGGTTTTCAAAATTCTTATCGTCTGCACTATCTTTAATTTAATTGGAGCTGCTCTGATCGCCGCTCTATTTAACCAAAGTTTTGCTTACAGCCTCGTCAATGACAAAAGTTTTTTGGTCAATACTGTCCAGGTCAAACTGGCTAAGACATCCGCACAGATTTTCTTTGACAGTATTATTGCTAATATTTTTGTCAATATTGCCATCCTTTCTTATCTTTTAGTCAAAGATGAGACGGCCAAGATTACTCTGATTATTTCAGCCATCTTTATGTTTGTCTTTATGAATGCAGAACACTTGGTGGCTAATTTTTCATCCTTCTTCCTGATGGGTTTCACCTCTGTTCATCTTGACGGCTATACTCTTACCAATGTGCTGCGCCACTGGTTCATATCCTTTGTCGGTAACTGGTTTGGCGGAGGCCTGCTCATCGGTGCTGCTTATGCTTTTCTCAATCCCAAAAACTAGACCGATCTTCATAAAGTTAAAAGAGTGGGAAGTTAGTTCTTTAGCAACTAACTTCCCACTCTTTTTATAGTTATATGGCTTAAAAGCTCTCCTAAATTACTCAGCCTCTTGTTCATAAGCATTGATAATTTCAGCAACCACAGGGTGTCTGACCACATCCTTAGCCGATAGGTAAACAAAGTCAATCTGCTTAATAGCTTTGAGCTTCTCGATAGCATCGAGCAGACCAGAAGGGCTATTTCTAGGCAGGTCAATCTGACTAGTATCCCCATTGACAATCATCTTAGAGTTAAAACCTAGACGTGTCAGGAACATCTTCATCTGCATGATGGTCGTGTTCTGGGCCTCATCCAGAATAACAAAGGCATCATCCAAGGTCCGTCCCCGCATGTAGGCTAAGGGAGCGATCTCAATGATCTCACGCTCCATAAGACGCGTGGTCTGGTCCTTGCCCAAAATCTGGTAAAGAGCATCATAAACCGGTCGCAGATAAGGATCAACCTTTTCCTTGAGGTCACCTGGCAGGAAGCCCAGACTTTCGCCAGCTTCAACAGCTGGACGCGTTAGGATAATGCGCTTGACTTGGCCGCGTTTTAGGGCTGTCACCGCCAAGGTAACAGCCAGAAAGGTTTTCCCAGTCCCTGCTGGACCGATACCAAAGACGACATCATGACTTTTGACACTATCGACATAGACCTTCTGCCCCAGCGTCTTAATGCGAATAGGCTTACCGTAGTTATCTTTGATGATTTCTTCTTCATAGAGGGCGATAAATTGGTCAATTGTTCCATTTTGGGCCATACTCAGAGCGGTAACAACATCGGAAGTATTGATCAGCATACCCCGATCCACCAAGACTAAGAGAGCCTCAATGGTCAAGCGGGCAATCTCTAAAGATTCCTCATCATCACTTAAAATCTGCACCACTTCAGTTCTGGCATGGATAACCACGCCCGTATTTTCTTCAATCAATTTCAGATGACGCTCATTACTGCCGAAAAGAGCCATCAAATCATCGGGATGTTTTAAATTAATATCAACAGAATAGTCCTGCAAATAGACTGCCTCTTTCTTTGCTTATTAGTGGTCTCATTATATCGTATTTGTCTAAAAAAAGCACGGTCAAATATACCTGCGCTAAAGTAGTGATTGTTTGATTTTTAGTAGTTAATCTATTGATATTTAATTTAACAACTGGAAGAGATACTTATTTTTTTCTTCAAAATATACAAAATTGCTTTCATTAATGCTATAAATACTGATAATGAGCTGCTCCAAGTTTGTCAGTAACTCTTTTAGCTTTTTATTATTCACTAGTTGACGATCTATTTCAGACAGACCATGGGCAATCTTATTTCTCATGGCATTCAAGACTAAAATTGGTTTGATCAGCCCTGTCAATTGGTTATCTTTTTCTAAACAGTCAATAATATTAATGAAAGAGTGGATATTTAGTGTTGAGCGACTATCATAAGGTTTGTTATCATCATAATTTTCGCCCATTCGTGCTTTAAACTCATCGCTGATATAATTATTAACCGTTTCAGCCAGAGGATGATTCTCATTAATTTTTGGTAACCCGTCTTCTATCATAATAAGTTCAGGATAATTGGCGTCAATATAGTCCTGAAGGACAAATTCTGCCAATGATTTAGATTTAATCAAAACATCAGCGATCAAACCACGTCTATTGATAATGTCAATCAACAGAAAAGAATTGAGCACTTTCCTTTGTTTTTCTGTTGCTCCTGCATCTTCTAGTAAGTCCGGTAAGATCTTTTGATATTTAAAGGAATTCATCAATTCCTCTGTCTGAGAACGCAAAGTTGCCCGTTTTGATCTTGAAATCAGCTTCTGATTCTCCTTTTGGAGCAATAACTCATAAACACCTTGATAGTCATAACTACGAATCAATTCTTTTAAGTTACGCTTAACAAGAGATTGGCTAAACTTTTCACCATCTTCTTCAATAATCCGTTTTTCAGCATCTTGGCAAGCATCTTTATTTTCCGATATTAACAGTTCTATATCTTTTTGATCATCTGGATTATTCCGATTGGACCCTTTTCGCGGTGTTGGTACTTGAATAGCCTTTATATTGAGATTATTGATCTTATTAATCGTGAACATTGCTGACGTCACTTGCGCTGTCGCACTTGATAAGTTGAGCAAGAACTCATCGTCCTCGTTAATATGCTTATTAATAATCTCTAGTAGCTGTTCATACATTCTATCAAAGCGAAAAACGTCGTTATCTGCTAAAATTTTAGAATCCACGACTATTTCAGGATGATAATCTGGTATAGAAAGAATGGCTTTTTCAATCCGTTTCTTCTTATAAATCAAGATAATTCTTTCAGGTCTATAATGTCTTGAAATATGCAGTAAAGGACCATCATGATTGCCCCTGATTGGATCAGTATCACCGACTGCTGAAATTAATACCTTCATCTTATAACCCCTTATAATAATGCTAAACAGCTTTGGTTGAAATCATCATAAAATTGAGACATCTGATTTGTGATGGCTGTGTTTTCAATAATCAAGGTCTTTACATTTTTGACTGCCTGTCCCAAATATTTAATGGCTTCAGAATCAAGTTGATCAAGGCTGTGGGCTACTGTATTTCTTGAATCATTTAATGATAGCATTGGCTCTATCAACTTCTGAATTGCCCACATTTTATGATTTTTCAACAATTTGTTGTAATCAAATAGATTCAGATATTTCTTTTTTTCAGAATCACAATAATCAGTAATGGCATGCGGAGATTCTTTTGTAATCAAGTAGTCTAACAGATACTCCGTCAAGCTTTTGATACGAATCAGACTTTCAGACAGATTGCCTCGCTTCTTTTGTAGGTCTATTAAGAGAAAACTATTTAAAATTTTCTTTTCTTCATCGCTTATTTTTTTCTTTTGAAGTCCCTTGGGAAGTCCTTGCTTATTATGTGATTCAACGATATCCTTTAGCCTATCTCTTAGTAATTTCGACTGATGAAATTCGGCCTCCTGCTCTAGCATGTCTAAGGCAGTCTTATAATCATAATGACTAATCAGATTTCTGAGATTTCGTTTTAATAGTGCTAAACTAAACTTTTCAGCTTTGTCCTCAACCGTTCGGTCTTCGTAATCAGCTGTATTATCAAAATTGTATTCAATCAAATCATGAATATCTTCTTTGTTGGCATGGGGAATGCCTTCATTTGAGCCATCAGCTGGACTTGCTACCTGAACAGCTGTGACATTCATATCATTCAAGCGATTGGCAATGAAAAAGGCTGCTTTAACCTGAGGTGTTGCACTAGATAGATTAAGAATGAGCTCGCTATCCTTGTTCAAATAAGTCTGGATAATAGAAGTCACCTTATCATACATCATATCAAACTGAAAAATCAATTTATCAGGAATGATTTCACTATGAGTGATGATTTCAGGATGGTATTGTGGAATTGACCGAATAACCAATTCCATCTTGTCTTTTTTTGCGATGGTCCTCTCTGAATAAATGATAACAATTTTATCAGGTCGGTATTTCCTTGCAATATGCAATAAAGGACCGTCATGAAAATCTCTGATTGGATCAGTATCCCCTGTTGCTGAGATTAAAACTCTCATCTAAATCTCCTTTATCATAAAACATGCTTTTCCCATTTCGTAAAGATGTTCTGTATTCTTTACTAGGGTTTTGCCCTCATTATAAGTTCTTTGAGGTGCCTTGGTGAGCTTGACCGCACCTTTGCCAACCATCTTAGTTGTCAGCCTCGCATAGCGTTTTTGAACAATGCCATTAGCCTGATGCATAACCGTTTTTGTCCAAACACCGCTGCCAGCTCCCAAATAAATGGGATGCTGAATGTTGGACTGGATATAGTCTGGCTTTGATTTTTCCTCTAAAAAGAAGCTCTTGTAATCTTTATAGAAAGTATCTGCATAGCCTGCAAGACTGGCAATCAAGTTAGCAGCGTCCTCAGACGTTGTGGTAATGGTAAAAGACAGGCGAGTAAAAGGGGCCAAGGATTCTCTATAGACTGGCAAAGCTGTCAAAGACTCTTTATCAGGTTTAACACTATAATCCCATTTCTGAACAATGGTAAGGTTGTCATTTTCTAAAGGCTGGCTGTCACTGATTCTAATGTCATGGAAAATATCATTTAAGGCTTGACCTTTTTTGGGGCCCCAAGGGATAATAGATTTATTTTCCTTAGCGTCGCGTCCATAACCAACAACAAACTTTTCTTTCCCCCAAAAAGTATTCATCAAAATCGTACGAATGGCACCTTTTAAAGAAGAACCTGGGACGTAGGGCTGGCCTAAGCCATCTCTGATAAATTTAGAGATATCATTTAAAGTTCCACGCGTTGATTCGGTTTTCTCAAATCCCGTTTCTTTGAGGACATAGCCGCCAAAATCTCTCGTTTGAACACGATTTTCATTCAAAAATTGATTTAAACGATTGGTCTTATTCCTTGGCTCAATTAAAAAACGTTCGTATTTTTCAGCTAAACCTAGTCTTATCATTTCTTGATAAAACTTACCTATATCTGGAAAATAGTAATTTTTATTTTCATAAATGAACTCTCGAGACGTATATTTTTCCCCGCTGCCAATATGGATTGGAGCCAGTGCTACAACATCCATTTGAAACTGTCTGTAAGAATGTTTCATACTTAATCCTCCAATCGGTAAAATAAGGGCTTGGCATAATTCCACACTGGATGAGGAAAGTCATCTGGTCTAACATCAACAATCTGACCCGTAAAGGTTTGTTGGAAGGTGGAGCCAGATTTAAACTTATATAAGTCCTGTTTTCTGAAGTTTTCTACTAAAGCTTGACTGAAAGCAAAACCACTTGATTTTTGCAGCAGATATTTTGCTCCTATCATGGCATTTTCTAATTCATCATCAAGAGGCAAACTGGTCGTCAATGTCATCACTAATCCTTGATGATTACTGGTCAACCTAGCTTCCAATTTACTAGGAAGATCCAAAATCCTTAAATCAAAACGGCCGTAGCCGCTGGTACGCTTACCGCCTAACCCCGAAAACTGCAGAGAAGCCATCAAATCATCAAACAATTCAGATTGACTGGCGATGACATATAAAGAAACGCCTTCCTCCTTTGGTACGGAAACCCCAACCTGATAAAGAGCTCCATCTACACGAGGCCTATTTTTGGTTACAATAAACTGTTCTGAATGTTTGTCACTGTCAATGACATCGCCTTCTAAAAATTTTGCTAATAACTCATATTGCATGAAATCGAGTTTCTTAGTTTTTTTAGCTTCTTGACGCAAGGTGATGGCATCTTTGGTTTGGTCAAACTTCTCGTATGAAGGAAAACCGATTGGCTTTGGCAAAAAGGGGACTGAATGATATGGAAAGGCATCTGTCATAGCAAAAGTATCTGACTGAGCCAGTTCCATCCACTCATCTAAGCGATTGGATTTCTTTGCTTCTAAAACCAGAGCTGAAAAAAGTCGGTCAGCAGAAAAAGTCATCTCTGAAAATTCAAGACTGCCACTGCCAAAATGAACTGAATCAAATTGTAATTGATAAAGTTTATAGGTCATCTCAGACCTCCTCACCTAATAGAGCATTGATTGCTGCTGCATCGTAATCCCCGTATACCGTTTCTGCTTTTAAATCCTTAAAGGCCACCTTACCATAACCGCGGCTGCCAGAGCCACCGAGATAATCCATTTCAAGCAAACGAATACCATCTCGTAAAATAGCTACATCCTCTGAAACCTGATCAATGCTTTTATCTGTAATCTCGTAAATCACCTCAAAACCAAACTCACTGGTACGGATAGCTCGCTCAACCTGGCGTGGATTTGCTTCCGCTGTGATACGGTCAATCGTATTCTCAAATTTCACTTCTGTATAGCTGTGAACACCTTTAGCATCTAAGTCCTCTTTATTGGTCAAAAAAGCATCACGAAAGACCAAGCGACCAATCTTATAGTCGGCATTTTTACTATTGCCGAATAGACGGCTAATCTCATCGCTGTCATTTCCTAAATCACTGCTCGTATTGTGATTATAATCTGTCTTAGAGAGAAGGGCACGGATTTTTCCCTTGAGACTGGATCCCGGAATAATTGGCAAATGAGTCACAGGGTCTTTAATAACAGGAGAATCAACAGCTCCGATGGCTGCATAAGCGCTGCTTCCGCCAATGTGTAAACCGCTCTCCAAAAGTAGGTTAGCAGAAATTTTTACCTTTGCATATGTCATTAATCTTTACCTCCATAAAACTTAAAGTAGGCCACCAAGGCTTCCATGTAGCGACAAAAACGCTGCAAACTCGCAGTATCTTTAACCTCTTTTAAAATGTCCAAAATTTGGGCCTTTTCAACCAGCTCTTTGACCGGAAAAAAATCATTTCTACCTTTCTTAACTGAATTGCGACCTGATTGATAAACAAACTGCACTCTGAGATAGGCAAATTTATCATTCAGTTCTTCAAATGCCTTGACATTGCTTTCATTATAGAGACTGCTTGTCAAAGACAAAAGATTTCTGATTTGGCTAGTCGTTAAATAATAAATTGGTTCTCCATTTTTATCTGACTTTTTAGAAAGTCCCTTAATCACTCTTTCAGCTTTGTCAACATAGTTCTCATCTGTTAAAATCGCCATGCTATTTTTCCTTTCTTGTTTCGTAGATATAAAGTGTTAGTGCTAATTCCGCTTCTTTCTTAACCTGTTTACTGCCAGTAGCCCACTCGAAGAATTGCGCTTTAAATTGTTTAAAGGCTTCTTGATTCTCCTTTTTCGTGGCATCTTCCATACGAGAAAGATAATAAGCCAGTCGGGCAATATCCATTTTTTCTTGACTTTTTACCAATTCTAAGAGGCGGTAGACAAAGCCATGGCCCCTTTCATCTTGTTGATTAAAGAATTTGCGAATAAAAGCTAATTTACTTTCATAGATATCATTGATAAACTGATCAAACTGAAAAACAAAGTGCGAATCAAACAAGGCTATACTGTCCTTATCGTGATTTGGATTATCTTTAGCAGCTTCTTCTAGGTCTCCACTAACTCTAGCCATCAGGCTTACAGGCGTTTTATCAGTAAACAAACCAAGACCAGCTGATAAGGTTAATTTGCCATTGGTCCATTGGATGAATTGCTGCCTCAGCTCAATGGTGAAATCAATAATATCTTGCCATGTTCCAATCGCAAAGACATCATCACCACCAGCATAGATGATAGAAAGTTTTTTATCCTGAGCAAACTGATTGATGTAAACTTTGAAGAATTGGGTCATACTCCGTGAAAAGGTCGCTGTCCGTGAGAAGGTATTGAATTTTCCATGATCTTGATAGGAGAAACCGGCCATAAAGCCAGCACCCAGATTGTCAACATCCAAGCGGACAACTGCTAAACGTTTGATCCCTGCTTGCTCTTCATTGGACAATTCATATTGTGAAGATAGAAAGGCATAGTCACTGATGTCTGTAAAAGCATAATCTCCAACAAAAATATGAGTTGCCAAAACTTGCCCTGTCTGAAAATCATTTTTGCTATATACCCTGCCGTCAATTCCCGTTTTCACTTTTTCCTCATCAGCAGCGGTCAAGTAGGCATTCGGTCCGATAGGAAGGCCAACCGGCCTAGCTGAAATGACAAAATGGGTTTGACCGATTTTTTTAGCAAATTGACGGAGTTCATCACAAACGGGACACAAGAATTGATCATTTGCTTCTCTCAGATTGCCCACAGCATGACAAATCGCACATTCTCTGCCTTCTTTTTTCCCGCCTCTATTTAAAACTAATAAGGTTTGCCAATCATAACGTGACAATTTTTTATCGGAAATTTGACGGCTGGCGCTTTGATAAATGGCACGATAAGACTGGGCTGAATGACTGCCGCTCATAATGTCTGCCGCCGCAAATTCGCTCCAGCCAAAGGCCACATAGAGCCTTGTTTGAAAATGCCCTGTTAAAAATTGGTTAAAAGATTTTTCAAAATTTGCCACGATTGCTTTCGTCTTGTCTGTATTTGGCAAAACAAAGTAGGCATGGCCGCCGCCCACATACATGAGATTGGCCCGTGTTAACTCTAGCTCTGTCAGCAAGCTGTCAACGATATGCTCACTCATGAAATCAAGATAAAGACTGCGTGCTTTTAACTGCTTCAAAGCACCCTTAGTCGCAATATTATAAATGAAATTCTGAATTCCAGATAAGTCAAAACTTACGAGTAAAAAGGCCTTCTCTTGATAAAATTCCTTGCTCTGTAGGAACAAGTCCTGCTTAAAATTACTGCGTCCTGACGCACCCAGATAATCATAAATTGCCGCCCCAAAACCAGCTGTTAATTTGCTGTGCTCATAGAGTGAAATATCCGCCAATTCTTTTGTATTAGTCGAAGCAGGTACAAAAGATAAAGTAGCTTCCATCAGATTTAAAGCAGAATCAATATAATCTTCATCAAAAGACATAGCCTGAATGGTTGATTCAATGCGATTTAAAATCCCTGCATAAGCTCCCTTTGAAAATTTACTATTTTCCGGTCTTGGCATGTTCGGCCTATCTTTGACATTGAGCTCTTTAGGCTGGAAATAGCGCTCTGTTCTTGTTTGCCCAAAAGTATTAAAAATATCCGCTTGATTGGTGTAAGTATCCCAGATTGTTTGCGCAATTTGCCCATCTGCCTCCTCTTGGCTCTCTCGTCTGTCAATGCCAGATGCAATATTATCTGCTATATAGGTAATATAGGCGAGATTGTCAGGCTCTAAATCTGACTGATAGTTGGCCATGTGATAACGGATTTGCTGGGAAATCGCTTTGTTATCGGAAAAACGCTCAAACCAGTCAGCACCAACAATCGCGTGCTTTCGATGCTCACCTGTCGCTCTCTGTACCACTTTACCAATATCGTGGAGTAAACCGCCATAAAATAAATCAATTTTTTCTTTCTTCAATACGAACACCTCCCATTCCCATGCTGGTTTTAACGCCGACACCCGAGAATTCGCCAAAAGTCAGGAGCATTTTGACAAAGGCTTTCAAGGTCGAAGCACCATAAAACTTTATTGTTATCCTTCCTTGAAAGGCCGGTATTTTGCTCTTATGGACAGAATAATAATGTGTCTGCAGCTGATAACTAGTAATCTTAGCCTGTTCTGCCAGATAATCCAGTAAGGACTCATCAAAAGTATTTAGTTCTGGATAAAGCCGGCTATACTTCTGCATCAGACTTTGAAAAATAAAGCGTACCGTAGGAAAGATACTGTACTCTCCTTTGGATTTAAAACTCGTCGGCGTTAAAAATCTAATGGAAAAGGTTTGCTGATCACAATCCTCGTTGAATAAGTGAATGAGCTGCTCGGACGATAATGATTTTATTTCTACCTTTTCAACCATAATCAAATGCTCATAAGAGTCTAACTGAATGTTATCCAAGCTTGTTAAAAAGTTTTGCAAGGCTTCACACATCTCATCTGTCAAAAGATTAATGTACCAAATTTGATGCTCATTTCTCGAAAGCACTAATGATGAATAGGGATTCGTTTCCTGCTGATGAAGGAAGGCTGCATCTTCCTGTGGTAGATGGCTGAGGAGAAAGCCCTGAAACTTGAGAGCTAACTCATTAGCCGTTAATTTTGTTTTCTTGAAATATATTGCTATTTGTTTCATTTTCGTACCTAAAAAGCGCCCTTCTGCATGAAAAGTATTTTTCACCAAAGAAGAGGCGCCCTTTTTCTTATTTAATTACCTGCATTTTACAACATTTTCCAATGAATTTCAAGCACTTATACATATTTTTTGAATAAACTTAAACAATTTTGTCCCCTCTCGAGGAATAGGGGTTGCTAACAATATTGTAAATCATTGAAGTAGCTAGAGACGAATGTTTCCGTCCCCTCGCGAGGAGTAGGGTTTTCTAACCTAAGGGCGTTTTTTCTATTGGCGGACAAGCGACTAGTTTTCGTCCCCTCTCGAGGAATAAGGTTTCCTAACAAATGTAAAATACCCTAAAGAAGTTTATTATGCGTTTCCGCTCCCTTGCGAAGAATAGGGGTGTCTAACTTTTGATTTAGATATTAAAAACAGAAATCTCAAGGTTTTCGTCCCCTCCCGAGGATTAGGGGTGCCTAACAGACTATGATTTTGTCAAAGCAGAAATTGAAGCATGTTTCCGTCCCCTCTCGAGGAATAGGGTTTTCTAACATGGGAACCTGATGCCCCTTGGGATGATGGCCGTGGGGTTTTCGTCCCCTCGCGAGGAACAGGGGTGTCTAACATTTAACAAGAAAATACTTCGTTATAACGACACACAAAGTTTCCGTCCCCTCGCGAGGAACAGGGGTGTCTAACTTTAAGAAGCCTAATCTGCCACCCCAAGCCTTATAAGTTTCCATCCCCTCGCGAGGATTAAGGGTTTTCTAACGTTTTAAAGGTGTCATTAACAGTGTTGAGTTTAAGTTTCCGTCCCCTCTCGAGGATTAGGGGTTTCTAACAGAAGACGACTTCGAGTGAACACTGAATGACCGAGTTTTCGTCCCCTCTCGAGGAATAGGGTTTTCTAACGTTAAAAAAAGGTGATTGTTTAGTTATTCATGGGTTAAGTTTCCGTCCCCTCTCGAGGAATAGGGGTTTCTAACAGTAACAATGGCAACGGCAGTATTGGCCGCAACTACGTTTCCGTCCCCTCTCGAGGAATAGGGGTTTCTAACAATTTAGCACTAGATGAGATGGAGCATATGGAAATGTTTCCGTCCCCTCTCGAGGAATAGGGGTTTCTAACGGTGACAACAGTCCATTAGCGACAATGTTTATCGGGTTTCCGTCCCCTCTCGAGGAATAGGGTTGTCTAACATACCTTGGTGCGCTCAATCTTGGGAGGAATTTCGTTTCCGTCCCCTCGCGAGGAACAGGGTTGTCTAACGCTACAACTTTTCTTTTCATTAAATCTTTTAAAAGTTTTCGTCCCCTCTCGAGGAACAGGGTTGTCTAACACAGACCTCCAAATCCTTTGAAAAAGTCCAAAACTGTTTTCGTCCCCTCTCGAGGAACAGGGTTTTCTAACTGTCAAAAACCTTTATGTTAGAGATTCGTATTTTGAGTTTTCGTCCCCTCTCGAGGAACAGGGTTTTCTAACCGAGATGATGAAGTTTATCAAGCGGTAGGCAGAGCTGTTTCCGTCCCCTCTCGAGGAACAGGGTTTTCTAACACTATACAATCCCTACGACTGTACTAGCTTGTGATGTAGTTTCCGTCCCCTCTCGAGGAACAGGGTTTTCTAACTTACAGATGTTGGATATAGTGAAGGTGATGGCTCTGTTTCCGTCCCCTCTCGAGGAACAGGGTTTTCTAACAAGCTGCTAATGACCAAAAATCAGCCGTTGATCAAGTTTCCGTCCCCTCTCGAGGAACAGGGTTTTCTAACATGAAAACTACAATCGCAGACGGGAAAGTAATTATTGTTTCCGTCCCCTCTCGAGGAACAGGGTTTTCTAACAGCACATTTTGTGGACATGAAGCCCTAGTGCCACTATATCTAGTTAGATAGAGCTTAGTCCCTTCTATCAGTCTATCATTTTTTATACCAGAACTCAATTATAGAAAAATTTGTCTCGCTCTTTCGTTCGCATGATGATCGGTGTCAAAAAGGATCCTTTCGTTTTCCCTTACCTTATAAACCCTTATACGATCCCCTTCTCTCTCTTGGTAATAATCGTCTAATAGCGTTAAAAGTTTAGTGTAGGAAGCCTTGCTAATTTTAATCTCGAAACAAGATTTTTGCACTCTGGTGCCAAAGGATTCCAGTAAATGTGATAATTTCAGTCTCCTTTTACTGCTGACGATGTCATAAATGACGAGACAGTACACAACCTTTGGTTGGGCAAATTCTCTCTCATCATCACTTAAATTGAAAAATAACCCCATTCCTATTCTCCTGTAAAACTGACCAAATAAACAGAAGGATCTTCTTCTGCAAACGCTCGAATTAGCGAGTCGATCTGCATTTCGACCATATAGATAAAAGAATACCTCTTCTTATCACCCTCAATATAAGAATGAATTTCCAGCATTCGAGACGATAACGCCGTCAGAAAAAGTCTTTGCGCTTCTCTTGTCAAAAACAGTCCTTCTTCCGTCTTTGCAAAGCTATCCTGCCCAATACTGCCATTGCCTAGCATGGTCATCACCAAGTCATCTACGATTACTGGACGCCATTCTTCCATTAAATCGCTTGCTAAGGAAGCATGGTGTCCATAATTCTCATGAATCATTGCAAATCCTTGACTCAAGCCAGCCTTGCGTACCATGCCAATCATAAAACTATAAAGAATGCTATAGCCAAAATTAAGCAAGCTGTTAAAACAATCCATAGCTGGACGCCGTGTCCGACCCGAAAAAGCAAAGGGCTCAGGAACTAGTAGTCCTAAAAAGTAGAAATAAGACTTGGCACACTTACCTTCATAACCCATCATTTCGTGAATACTTTCGGCTAATGAAATCTGCTTTAAAGCTCTTGAAAATCGCTGATAATCCTCTTCATCAAGTAGGTGCTCCTGATCAAATGCCTTTAATAGATTCATTTGGTTTCGAACCTTTGAAGATAGCATCCTCCTAGCCATATTTGTCCTAAAAGGAATATTAAAATGGGCCCTTGCTTGCTGTTCCTGCTTGGTAAAATTTTCTTCCCGCCCAGAGTCTACTGTGGCGATGTATCTACCATTATCAGTAAAAAAATGCGTATTGATTTTCTTTAATGATAGCTTTTTTAATAATTGGGTGGTTAACTGCGATTGGCCAAATATTAAGACATTTTCAATTTCGTCCAGTCCAATTTCTTCTACAATCTCCCTGCTATCATTTCTGACAATCATTCTGCCTTCACATAAGGACAATTTTAAAGCCGAATCTTGAATATAAATATCACTCATTGTTTCATTACCCCCAGGTATTATTTTTGGCAAAGGAGAATATTCTATCACATCTATTATCTTTGTCAATAAAAAAACAACTATAAATTTAATAGTTGTTCGTAAGTATACGTCACATTTAATGACAAGAAAAGACGCTTCTAAATACTGGTTAAGTAGAGGTCACAATTAGGTTTGTCTTCACTTTCTCCTTTATAGTAACGCCTAGTGAGCTAAATAATCTTCCCAAATCTTATCAAAATCGCCTAGGTTAAAGCTAAAGCTGGCGTAATCTTCTAAGTAGCGGCTGACCTCCTCGAAATTATCCGTATGCTTGGGAAAGGTCGTATCTTTAAAGACCAGATCAGCCAGCAGAGCTGCTGGTTCATGGGATTTAGGATTTCTTTGTGTCATCAGCCAGGTGTAAAAGGACTTTCTCATTGCCAATGTTCCTCCAAAAAGTAATGCCGTAGACGGCTGGACTGGGCGTAGCGCTCGGGATTTTTCTTATAAAACTCCTGATGGTAGTCCTCAGCTAGATAAAAAGTCTGGGCTGGCTCAATACTAGTGACGATTGGAGCCTCAAAGCGTCCAGAAGCAGCTAGATTGGCCTTAGATTTTTCAGCGATAGCTTTTTGTTCGTCCGTCGTATAAAAGATAACCGGCCGGTAATTATCTCCGCGGTCTTCAAACTGGCCAAAAGCATCCGTCGGATCGGTCTGAGCCCAGTAAAGTTCCACTAGTTTCTCATAGGAAACTTGGTTCTCATCGAAGATAATTTCGACTGCTTCTGTATGGCCTGTTGTATGGGAACAAACCTCCTCATAGGTCGGATTTTCGACATGACCCCCAGTGTAGCCAGAACGAACTGATAATATTCCCTCTTGCTCTTCAAAGGGCTGAACCATACACCAAAAACAACCGCCGGCAAAAATAGCACGTTCCATGATGATGTCCTCTCTTTCGATTGCAAATACCTTGTCCATATTATAGCAAAAACCTTTGAGACTGGCAGGTTTAGGCTATTAAAAAACCGGTCTAATGACCAGTTCTTATTTAGCTCTTCTGCTGTGGTGAGAGCTAGATTGCGGCTTCTTTCTAGCTTTATCACCATAATCGCCATAGCTGCCGTAACTACCGTAGTTTTCTGTTCTTTCATCAACCTTATTGAGAATAACACCCAGAAACTGTGCGCCACTCTTTTCCATCTGCTCGATAGCCTTCTTAGCAAATCGAGCATGGATAAGGCCTGCTTCGGTAATCAAAACCGATGCATCAGACTCCTGAGCTATAATAGCTGCGTCAACTACTCGACCAATTGGCGGCGTATCGATCAGAACATAATCATAGTGCTCTCTGACCGCCCCAATCATACGCTTAAAATTATCACTCTGAAGCAGAGCAGTCGGATTAGGAGGAACCTGTCCCGCAGGAATAAGGGAAAGATTGTCAACACTGGTACGACTGATAACAGCCTGCAGGTCTGCATAGCCCGTTAAGAAATCGGTTAATCCCTTGACTGAACCGTCCGGTTTAAAGGTACCCATCATGACTGAGTTGCGGGTATCAGCATCAATCAGTAAGGTCTTGAAGCCTGCACGCGCAAAAGATACCGCTAAACTTGCAGTCGTTGTAGACTTACCTTCTTGCGGCTGCACCGAGGTCAGTGCAATAACCTTGATATGACTGCCGCTAAATTGGATATTAGCACGGATGGAATTATAATATTCCTCTGCCGTATTGATCAGTTTTTCTTTTTGTTTTGCTAACTCTAAGTAACCCATCATTCCTCCTACTGCTCAACTGCTGGAACCACCCCAAGCAAGGTACGATCCAAGGCTTTTTCCACATCTTCACTGGTCTTAATCCGATCATCCAAAGCTTCAAAGATAATCAAAGTTACGACCGTGAGGAAACCTCCTGCTAAGATACCGAGAATTAGATTGCGTTTGATATTAGGAGAGCTCGGCGCTGTGGGAACTTTGGCTGTTTCGGCAATCGTCACATCCTCGACCTTAGTCACATCCTTAATCTTCTGGATAGCAACATCACGGATAGCATTAGCTAAGCGGCTAGCTTCTTGAGCATTTCTATCTTTAACCGAAATAGTAATCAGACGCGTATCTGTTGGTACATCAACTACAATACGGTTCCCCAGTTCCTCTGGCGTGATATCCAATTTTTGCTTGTCAACAACTTCATCCAAAACATCCTGTGATTGGATAATTTCTTTATAGTCATTAACCAAATCAGTTCCGGCTTGAATGTCCTGATAGTTGATGGAATTACTATTGTTATGCACCACATAAATACGCGTGGATGAAGTGTATTCCTTGGGGAGAATGAAAGCACTCACAAATAAAGTGACAAAGCCAAGAAGCAGGGAAACAAAAATGATCAAAAACTTTCGGTTCCACAGTTTCTTAAGTAGGGCGAACACATCAATTTCAAATGATGCATTTTCTGCTGAATTCATAGGTACTCCTTTATACATACTCATGGCCAAGCAACTGAGCCATGTTGTTTTTGAATAGGGCTTGCGCCTTGTCCTGCCCATAAGCCTTGAGGACTGTTTGATAAGCCTGAGCCATAAAAGGCGGACGCTTATCTAGATTATGCATATCACTGGCAATGCAAGAAACTAAATCTTGCTCTAAAAAGTAACGACCTCGCCTTTTAAAGATTTTTTCCGAATCAGAAAACCACCTTGGCTTAAGGACATGGTTGCTGTTCACTTGGGTATAACAGCCCATATTGAGCAGCTCCTGAACCCTAGCCGGCTTATTTTCTAAGGCATTATAGCGTTCAATATGCGCAACGATCGGAGTAATCCCTAATAAGAGCAGTTTCGTTAGAGCTTGGTGGAGGTCTCGCCAAGGCGTTGCCATACTAAACTCAATCAGGGCATACCGGCTTTCAGCCATAGTAGGCACAAGACCTGCCTCCAATTTTTGCCTCAGATCTTCTGTATAGTAGAGCTCACCTCCGTAGAGCAAGTTTAAGTCAGCAAAGCGCTCCTTAGCTGACTCTTTGACCTGCTGGAAATTAGCCCACAGAGTCTCTTCAGGTGTTTCAAACATTCCTTTGCGGCGATGGGAGGTAGCCACAATCGTCCTAACTCCCTGCTGATAGCTCTCAGCAATTAGGGCTAGACTTTCTTCCAAGGTCGCAGGACCGTCATCCACATCAAAAATAATATGCGAATGAATATCAATCACCCTATTTTCCTCCTAACACGTCCTCAATTTGCTGGCTAGCGTCAGATACACTAGTATCATCCAGCTGCATCATATAAAGTGAGGCTCCCGGCATCGCGTAAGATGGCAATTCTCCCGTTGAACCTGTACCTGTAACGGCTTGTGAGCTTACTGTGAATTTTTTACCTGAAGACAGCTGCGTATTAGCAATGGTCATTACATCTTCTAATGGCATATTAGTTTGGATAGAGTCTTGTAGGTTATTAGCAATCGATGAAATCTTACTGATAGATTTGCTCGAGGCTAGCTTGTTGATAATTGCCGAGATAACTTTTTCCTGGTTTTTACCGCGGTCATTATCCCCATTTTCAAGACTGTAGCGTTCACGCACAAAAGCTAAAGCTCCTTGCGAATCCAAATGGACATTACCCACTTCAAAGGTATAGTCTTTATTAGTGTGAGCCGTGAAAGCTTGATCATTATAAACATCAATACCACCCAAAAGATCAACAAGCTTTAAGAAAGATGTAAAGTTGAGACGGGCATAGTAATCAATGTCTACATTATAGAGATTCTGCAGGGTCTTCATAGAGGTTTCAACACCGTAGAGACCAGCATGGGTCAGCTTATCCTTTTGATTTTGGCCGCCATCAGGAATAGCAACGTAGGCATCACGCGGGGTAGTTGTCAAAAGCACCTTGTGGGTCTTTAAGTTGACCGTCATGATAATATTAACATCAGAACGAGAGACTGAGTTGATAGAACCATAAGTATCAATACCTGAAATATAGATATTAAAGGCATCAGCTTTTGACCTTTTCTTAGATTTGATAGTGGTAGCTGTCTGAATTTTATATTTATAGAGGACTTTGACCTTACTATGGTAATCCTTATCCTGATTTTCTATCAGATTGGCATAGGCACTGTTTAAAATAATGGCCTGAGTCGATCCTGAGGTCAGATTGTTATAGGCCTGAACGTAAGAATCTACATGGTTAACTCTTAGGCTCTTAGAGGTATCTGATTTAATTTGCTTAATGAACTCATTAATATTGGTTCCATCAGCCTGAGTCGGCGCTTCAACAGTGTCAATTTCCTTGACACTGTTAGCTGGGCTATCCTTGGGCACCACTACCTGCATTTCAACTTCTGAATATTTGGTAGAGTTGTTGAGATTGCCAAAGAAACCCACTGTCGAATTAAATCCTAAGAAAGTTACCGTCGATAGGGTCGTAAAAATCACCAAGAGAAAGCTGGTGCTTAGTTTGAACTTATTTTTTAGTATCAAAAAGCCAGACAGGAATAAAACCGCTAACAGCACTAGGGTTATGATAATATTCAAGTAACGGAAGGCTAGAAAATGATACTTAAACATAGTGTGAACTGTCACCGAAGAAACGGCTAGGTAGATCACAAATAATAAAATATTGATGAAATAATGCGTACTAAAGGTTTTGATCTTTGAACGGCTGCGTCTGGCCATAGTGTCATCTCCAACTATAATGTATTTCTTGACCTATTATACCTGAATTTCCTGCCAAGTCCAAGGAAATTTAACTTCTTTTTAACACCTCTGTCATATTCTTCGAGATACCTCTCTTAGGAAATCTCTTGATATAATAGGGTTTTATAGCCAAAAATTACAAAAAAATGTCAAAAATAATTCTAATTTAAATTATTGAGCTACACTCGATGACAGACCACCACCCTGACTGATAGTGTCTAACTGAGTCTGCAGCTCGGTCTTTTCAGACTGGCTCTGCACTTTATCGATAGCTGCTTGAGCTTCTTGGATACTATCAGCGGTTCGGCTAGCATCCGCGGCATCAATCGCCATCTGGGCTAGAATCACATTCAGACGATCCTGATAGTCTGATTTTTTAGTCTTATCATCTAGCCGGTCAATCTCTTTTTGAACATCGTCAGCGGCCTCTCGGCTTGGGTTCGCCTCTAGATCATCCAAATCAGCTTCCAATGAGTTTGAAGATTTAGAAGACGAGGATGATGAAGTCACATGAGTTGGGGCCACTTCAACATCGCCAGGTTTGACAGTATAAACACGTTTAGCCAGTAAATAAAGACCAAAAATCATTACCATTAAGACTAAACTCATTAGAAGATAGAGGGTTTCACTTTTTTTAAATGTCATGGTTGTTTTTTTCCTTTAAGTATACTCGAATTTCATTATAGCCTATTTTCCCAATTATTCAAGCTATTTTACAATATAAAGAAACTAAAAGAGAGTCCTCTTCTATTGCGATGCAACTCTTTTCTACCAGACGAAAAACTACATGCAAAAAGAGCCAAATCAACCTAGGCAACATAGCAAGGTCAACACTGTATGATTTATATTTTCAAAATGCATGAAAACATAAGATAATCCCCAACTTAACAGTTGAGGATTATCTTATGTTTTGCAGAAACCAGCTCTCGGCAACTTAGCCCCCAAGATAGGCCTTGCGCACTTCATCAGAAGCCAGCAGCTCTTGACCTGTTCCTGACAGCACAATCTTACCTGTCTCCAGCACATAACCCCGATCAGCAATAGAGAGAGCTTTGTTGGCGTTCTGTTCAATCAATAGAACCGTTGTTCCTTGCTTTTGAATATCTTGGATAATATCAAAGATCTCTTGGATGAAGATTGGGGCCAATCCCATCGACGGCTCATCGAGTAACAAGAGTTTGGGCTGACTCATAAGTGCACGTCCCATAGCCAACATCTGCTGTTCACCACCTGAGAGGGTAGCTGCATCTTGATTTTTTCGCTCTTCTAAACGCGGAAACCGATCAAAGATTTTCTTTAGATTGGATTGGTTCGCATCCTTGTTATTCTTGAGAAAAGCCCCCATTTCTAGGTTTTCTAAAACGGTCAGACCCGGAAAAACATGACGGCCTTCGGGAACCTGAGCCAATCCATCCGCTACAATCTTACGCGCAGCTACTTTTTGGATCTCGTTGTCCAGATAAGAAACGGTTCCTTGGCTGGGACGGACAAGGCCCGAAATTGTCCTGAGGATAGATGTCTTACCTGCACCATTGGCACCGATAAGGGTCACAACTTCCCCCTCATTGACTTCAAAGCTAACATCCTTTACTGCTTCAATGGCACCGTAACTGACTGAGAGGTTTTCAATTTTCAACATAGACACTAGGCTTCACCTCCAAGATAGGCTTCAATAACACGCTTGTTAGACTTGATTTCATCTGGTGTACCATGCGCAATGAGACGGCCGTATTCCAATACATAGATACGTTCAGTAACATCCATCACTAAATTCATATCATGTTCGATGAGGATGATAGTGATTCCAAATTCTTCCTTAATTTTACGAATCAGAGCTGTTAATTCCGCTGTTTCTTGCGGGTTCATGCCGGCAGCAGGCTCGTCTAAGAAGAGAATTTTAGGTTCTGTAGCTAGAGCACGAACGATTTCCAAACGGCGCTGCTGTCCATAAGGAAGATTTTTAGCTAAAGTATCGGCATTATCAGCCAAATCAAAGATCGCCAGCAGGTCTAACGCTTTCTGCTTAATGTCCTTCTCACTTTGATAGTATTTTGGTAGACGCAAGACAGAGGCCAAGATATGAGCGCTGTGACGATTAGCAAAGCCGATCAAAACATTTTCTAAAACAGTCATATCCTTAAAAAGACGGATATTTTGGAAGGTCCGTGACAGACCCAGCGAAGCAATTTTATGCGGGGTCTTACCATTGATGAGGGTGCCACCAAGCGTTACCGTACCTTCGCTGGGAACATAAACCCCCGTCAAAAGGTTAAAGAGAGTGGTCTTACCTGCACCGTTAGGACCAATGAGGCCGACTAACTCCCCTTCATTGAGCTCGAGGGAAACATCACCAACCGCAGTCAGGCCGCCGAAATTTTTTGTTAAATTTTTTACATCAAGAAGTGCCATCAGTTGTTGCCCTCCTTATCCTTTTTAAAGAAACGTGACAGCGTGAATTCCTTAGTTCCTAAGAGACCGCTCGGACGGAAAATCATTACCAAAATAAGAGCAATAGAGTAGATGATCATCCGCAGCTCTGATACATTTTGTAGGAACATATTCAGGATACCTAAAACAACTCCTGCGATGATTGTTCCTGTGATAGAACCCAAACCACCCAGAACGGCAACAATGAGGTAATCGATTGATTTCATCAATTGGAAATCTTTGGGGACGATGGTACCGATATAGCTGACATAGAGGGATCCAGCAATAGCTGAGATGACCGCACCGATTGCAAAGATTAGCACTTTTCTATTAGTAACATTAACACCCATAGCCTCTGCTGCGATTTCATCCTCGCGCAGGGTGATAATCTGACGTCCCATTGATGAGCGCAGAAGGTTTAAGACAAGAATGGTAATGACAGCTACAAAGAGAAAGATGACTTGCCAAGTCGTATAAGGCAAAATACCTGTCAGACCGGCAGCACCGTTTGTCAAAGTTCCGCCGTTGATGATTAAAATACGGATAATTTCCGCCATACCTAAGGTCGCAATGGCCAGATAGTCCCCTTTTAAGCGTAGGGTAGGCAAACCAAAAACAATAGCGACTACAGCTGCAATAACAGCGCCTACTAGGATAGACCAATAAAAGGCCGCATAAGTAGGATAGTAGGTCGTAATAATTGCTGAGGAGTAAGCACCGATAGCCATGAAACCAGCTTGTCCTAAAGTTAATTGGCCTGAAAATCCTAAGACTAGATTAGTTCCTAGTCCCATCAAGATACTGATGCCAATTCCCATTAAGATTTGAATGTAATAGAGATTCAAAATACCGCTGCTGGCTAAAATTTGCAGAATAGCGTAGACAAGAGCAATCAGCGCAAGCCAGGTAAGATTTAATTTTAAATTCTGTTTCATGTCTTACACCTTCTCTTTCACATTTTTACCAAGGATACCAGCTGGGCGAACCAGAAGGATGATAATCAGTACAATATAGACGATGGCATCGCGGTAAGTCGACAGGTTGACTGCATTGGCCAAGGTTTCCAAAATCCCGATAACAAAACCACCCAAGGCAGCACCCGGAATAATCCCAATACCACCCAATACAGCGGCGACAAAAGCTTTAATTCCGGGGATCATCCCCATCAGAGGATCAATGGAATTGTAGTAGAGACCAATCAGAACACCTGCTGCACCAGCCCAAGCTGAACCAAGCGCAAAGGTAAAACTGATGGTTGAATTAACATTGATTCCCATCAGCTGGGCAGCATCACTGTCTACCGATACAGCTCTCATAGCTTTCCCCATTTTGGTTTTCTTAACAATTATTTGGAGAGCCACCATCAAGGCAATAGCCACAACCAAGATTAAGAGCTGGATATTGGTGACTGTCACTGGTCCTAAATCATAGTTATGTTTTTGAATAGCTTCTGGGAACGAACGCGGATTGGAGCCAACAAAGTAAACCATGGTGTACTCTAAGAGAAAGGACACCCCTATAGCTGTAATCAAGGCTGAAATTCGCGTGGAATTACGCAGAGGACGGTAGGCTAAGAATTCAATCAACATTCCTAACAGAGCCGTTATTACCATGGTAAAAACCAAGGCCAGCCAGAAGTTCATGTGAAGACCATTGATAGCATAGTAGCCGATAAAAGCCCCCATCATGAAGATATCTCCATGAGCAAAGTTAATCAATTTAATAATCCCATAAACCATGGTATAACCCAGGGCCAGTAAGGCATAGATACTTCCCAGAATAATACCATTAACTAGTTGTTGTGGGAGTTGTTCAAGTAACATAAAATACCAAACTTTCTAGTTTTATCCATCTAATACAAACGTTGTAGTGGCTCCGTTATTTTTTAACCGTTACAGCTTCAGCGGAGCTTTCTGTACCATTATCCAATTTCACCATAACGGCTGACTTAATTGGGTTGTGGTACTTATCAATTGTCATCTTACCGGTGACTCCTTCAAAATTTTTCAAGGCTGCCAGATTAGAAGCCAATTCGATAGAGTCATCTGCCCCCTTTGCTGCTGCTGCAATCATATAGACAGAATCATAGGCAAGGGCCGAAAACATATTGGGTTCTGAACCGTAGGTTTCTTTAAAGTTGCTAATAAAATCATTAGCTTTTCCGGACAAGGCAATCTTGGTAGAGTAACCTGATACGTAGTAGACATTCGTCGTATTCTTCTTACCTGCCAAGCTCACAAAGGTCTTATCACTGAAACCATCAGGACCAAGAATAGGTGCACTGATGCCCATATCACGCGCCTGTTTTGTAATCAAGCCTGTTTCAGTGTAGTAGCCAGGCATAACGATAGCATCATAGTCCAGATCTCTGATACTTGTCAGGGCTGACTGGAAGTCCGTATCTTTCGCCGCAAAAGTCTTAGTGGCAACAATATCACCCTTGTAAGTTTCTTTGAACTCATCTGCTATCCCTTTGGCATAGTCGCTGGAATTATCATAAAAAAGCACAACCTTTTTCGCCTGCAGGTTTTCCGATGCATACTGAGCTAGTACTTGCCCTTGGAAACTATCCCTAAAAGTGGTACGGAAAACAAACTGCTTTGTTTCTGTTTTTCCATTGAGATTATCAATGGTTAAATCATCCTGTGTCCCACTTGGGGAGAGAAGGGGAACTCCTGTTTTTTGAGCATTCAGCGAAGCTGCCGAAACCGCTCCAGATGTGGCAGGGCCAATAATGGCATTAACTTGACTTTGAACAGCTAGGTTCGTTGCCGATGTAGAAGCTTCAGCATTGTCAGACTTATTGTCCTTGGTCACTAATTCTAGCTTTTTGCCATCTACACCACCGGCTTTGTTAATTTCTTTAACAGCCAGCTTGATACCTTGATTTTCGGCCGATCCGTAAGCAGATACAGGACCTGTCAGCTCCATATCTACACCGATTTTAATGGTGTCGCCAATTTTTGTCCCAGCGGCATTGCTGGTAACATCAGGAGACTTACCGCAGGCTACTAATGTTACAGCAGCCAGCAGAAGCATACCAGTTGCGATAATCTTTTTATACATCAGATTATTTCTCCTTAATAAAGATACTTGACCCACCCAAATAGACCCAATGCAGCACACCGTTGTATAATGACTAAGGTAGCTAACTTTTCTTACGGTTGTATTCAGGTGGATTTAGATTGAAAAGCATAAAGGACGGTCATAATATTTGATCCCCTCCTAGCTTTAAAAGCCTACTGTATAGAATACAGAATTATCTGATAATTGTCAAGGAAATTCGCTCGTTAATCAGGATAAAAAGCGTCAAGAAAGGGGTTTCAGCATTATCACTAATTCGTAATAACATAAGACTTTTCTGAGACTGAGATAAAGGCACAAATATACCTATAATTGGTAAAAAGAAAAAGCTGGGTAAAATTGTACTGGCCTCAAGCGCTAGATCTTTGATCCAACACTAGAGATTAGCACAAAAACTACTTCCAGCAATTTTTAACAGACTGACAGAGTGAAACTAGAGTGTAGGAAGCGAACCAATATCCAGATCATCAGTTTCATCACCCACTTCTTCCTGATTGCGATACAAACTTCCGACAAAATCGCGATCAATATTATCTAAAGATGACAGGCGTACCTCCTTAACAAATCTTAACTTTTCTAAGGCCGCTATTGTCCCCTCAAGCTTTTGCGCATCACTGTAGAGATGCACATAGCGAAAACGCCTAGAGTGGTAAAGCATATCACCATAACGATTTAGCTTTCTGGCATCGCGATTGTAATAGAGATAGACGATAATCCCCTTACGTTCTTGCTTATTAAACATTTTCCTATCCCTTCTCTCGAATATTTTCTCCTCTACCATGTCCATGCTGGCGCTTATGCGGTGCAAAGGGCAAACCTGTATCCACAAATATATCTGGCGAGACAGCTTGAGAAATTTGAGTCGTTAAATCGGCCAGAAGTTTTTGCAAGGCTACTTCAGCCAGTCTCAAATCTTGGACGCAAGGCGTCATATCTATCTGACGCTTCTGGCCCAAAACCTGACGCCTTAACTGGGCTACTTCCGGTCTAAAATTAACATAATTTTTCTGCTCCTCATAGCTCTCTTGCAAGTTTTGGAATTGGAGAATTTTTTCTTGCAAATCGCTGTCAGCAGCCAAAACTGCTTTGGCCGTACGATAGGTCTGCACTTGGGGGGTCTCTAAAATCGCTTTAACCAGCATGTCAATTTGGTGATCAATGGCTAACAAATCCTGATTGATTTTTAACATATCCCTATTATAACAAAAAGGAGAATGGAAAGAGCTCAAAAATTTTTAATTGGGTTCTCACCGCTCCCTGATTCCTGGTTAATGACTTAAATCAATCTCTCCTTAAACGGTCTGCTCACTCTCGTGTTTTTAAAACTTCCACCTTTAACAGTCCCTTATATCTTTTAGCAAAAGGAAAGTCAGCTGCGCTAAAGGTTTATGAAAAAGTATGAAAGTAGGACAAAAATCAGTAAATCGCGGTAAAATCACGATTTTGATTTTCCTCACCCTCCTATTTTTAGGCTCAGCCCTCTGCCACTTTCCTGTTTTTAGGTGGCAGGCTTTGGCAGCCTATCCCCAGACTGCCAAACTCTACTGGAGCATTTCAATCCCACCTCTGCGCTATTTGATAAATCTAGGGCAATTCAAAAGAGGCGGGACTTTTTGCCTCAGCCTCTTTCAACTATTATTCGCTAAATCTTATTTCAAGGCATTGTTTTCCATAATTTCATCGATAAAGCCATATTCGAGTGTCTCCTGAGCTGTCATCCAGTTATCACGCTCAGCATCCACGTGGACCTTCTCAAGCGATTGACCTGAATTATCTGCCAGAATTTGTTCCAGAGTTTGGCGCGTTTGCAAGAGGTGCTCAGCTGCAATAGCCATATCGGACTGTTGCGTACCACCGCCAGTGCCGCCCATCGGCTGGTGAATCATGTATTCTGCATGCGGCAACATAAAGCGCTTGCCTTTGGCCCCGCTGGAAGCAATAATGGTTCCCATCGATGCGGCCATTCCCATAACGATTGTTTGGACATCTGATTTGATAAAATTCATAGTGTCTACAATAGCCAAGCCAGCTGATACAGAGCCACCAGGTGAATTCACATAGAGGTAAATATCTTTGGTACTATCTTGAGCGTCCAAGAACAGCAATTGGGCAATAACTGAATTCGCCATATTATCTTCAACCGGACCTGTCAGCATGACGATGCGGTCTTTCAAGAGGCGTGAATAAATATCGTAGGAACGCTCTCCACGACTAGTTTGTTCAATAACTACTGGAATCATAGTATTCTCCTTTGATCAAAATGTTAAGGACTCGACGGATAAAACTTGCTTAGCAAATATCAGTAATATCTGGCTGAAAAACCGTAAATCAACCAAAATACAGACTTCCTAAATCAGTTATCTCCCAGAGGAGCCGTGGCTGTAAGACCCGAGATCTTAGAGCTAGCTGCTCTTTTCTGAGGACGAATCCATGTTTCATTACTAAAACGTGACCTTATTATATCTATTTGGTCAAAAAAGGTCAAATAAAAAACTCACTTTTCACAATTTCATAAAAAAACAGTCCAGCAAACAGACTGTTAGACAAGATTGCCAAGTAAATCTGCGGACCTATTTGGTACCAAAGAGACGATCGCCAGCATCACCAAGCCCAGGTACAATGTAGCCGTTATCATTTAACTTTTCATCAAGGGCTGCCGTATAAATATCGATGTCGGGATGAGCTTCTTGAAGTGCTTTGACTCCTTCCGGTGCTGCGACTAGGCAGACAAATTTGATATTAGCTGCACCGCGTTTTTTAAGAGAGTCCACAGCCAAAATAGCTGAGCCTCCAGTTGCCAGCATAGGATCTACTAAGAAAATCTGCCGCTGATCAATATCCTCAGGCAGTTTGACCAAGTACTCTACAGGCTGCAAAGTCTCTTCATCGCGATACATACCAATATGACCGACCTTGGCAGCTGGTACTAGACTTACAAGACCGTCAACCATACCAATACCTGCTCGAAGAATAGGAACAATGGCCAATTTTTTACCAGCTAACTGCTTTTGCACTGTCTTGGTCATTGGTGTTTGAATCTCTACATCTTCTAGCGGAAGGTCACGCGAAACCTCATATCCCATAAGCATAGCAATTTCATTGACCAATTCACGAAAGTTTTTCGTGGACGTATCTTCACGACGCAGAATTGAGAGTTTGTGTTGGATCAGTGGGTGTGAAATAACTTGAAATTTTCCCATAATACATTAGCTTACGAGAAGCTTACCTTCTTTCTAAGGGTGTTTTCTTTATTATACCAAATAGGCCGAGATTTTAACGGGCATAACTGTTATTTCATTAGAAAAGATAGCGCTGACTAATGACCTTTAAATCTATACCTATTTGAAATATTTAACATAAATAGTAACTGTCTGAAAAAAATCAAATTTCCTGATTATTTTTTTCTATTAAGAATGGAACTAGGTTCATATTCTAAAAAGTAAGCATAATAAAAGCACTTCCTTTCATACAATCGAAAGGGAGTGCTAGTCCTTTTTATCAGCTAAGTCGCTGTTTATTTGCAAAAGCTTTAGCTAATCGTTCACAGGCTTCCTGCAGGACTGATGTAGGAGTAGCAAGGTTGAGGCGGGCATGACCTACACCTTCCTTACCAAAGGTCGATCCGACATTGAGGATGAGCTTGGCTTCTTCTTTGATTTTTTTGTGAAGCTCCTCGTCTGATAGATTATAGGCTGAGAAATCCAGCCATACAAGGTAGGTGCCTTCTGGTTTCATGACCTTAATCTTAGTATGCTGCTCTAGATAGTTTGCTAGAAAATCGCTGTGCTTTTCCAGAAGCGCTTTTAATTCGGTCAGCCAAGGTTTACCGTAACGAAAGGCAGCCTCTGTTGTTATCAAGCCGATAGTCGGGACTTCATGCTGATTATTAGCTAGTTGACGCTTCTTAAATTGAACTCGTAATTCCGGATTTTCAATGATCGCAAAGCTATTTTTAGTTCCGGCAACATTGAAGGTTTTTGTGGCACTGGAGAGAACCAGACTGAATTGACCAAAGTCACCGACAGTATTGATACTGTGATGTTTATGATTAAACAGGGCTAAATCCTGATGAATCTCATCTGAAATCAGAATAACTCCATGTTTCTGGCAGAGCTCTGCTACTTTTTGTAATTCCTTAGCTGTCCAGACCCGTCCTCCAGGATTATGAGGACTGCAAAAAACATAAAGTTTGACTTGATTTTCTACGATATCTTTTTCTAACTGACTAAAATCAAGTTCAAAATGACCATTTCTTTCCACCAAAGAATTTTCAATCAATCGGCGGTCGTTAAGTTTGACAGAGCGAGCAAAGGGAGGATAAACCGGTGTATTGATAAGAACTGCATCTTGTTCTCGAGTAAAAGCCTGAATGGCTACTGATATAGCAGGGACGACTCCCTCAATAAGAACAATGGCTTCCTTATCCACCTGATAGCCATGCTCTGCTTTTTCCCAATTTTGAATGGCCTCAACTACACCATCCCAAATATAGGGATAGCCGTAAACTCCAAAATCAGTATAGCGCTGAATAGCAGTTTGCATTTCTGGAAAGGCTAAGAAATCCATATCTGCCACCCAAAGAGGAAGCAAATCTTTATCTTCCTCCACTTCCTTCCATTTGACAGAGTGGTTACCAAGTCGGTTGGGTAGGGTTGTAAAATCGTAATGTGTCATGCAATCCTTCTTTCATACTTAGCCTTCTAAGGCTTGTTTTAAATCAGCTACTAGGTCATCTGCATCTTCAATACCTATCGAGAGGCGCAGCAAATCGTCAGTCAGGCCGTAAGAAGCCCGGACATCTGCTGGGATATCAGCGTGAGTCTGAGTCGCCGGATAGGTAATCAGACTTTCTACTCCACCCAAGCTTTCAGCAAAGGTAAAAACCTGCAATTGATTGATAAGGGATGGGATAGTATCTTTATTCACAACCTTAAAAGAAATCATCCCTCCCTTACCTGTAAAGAGAACTTCTTTAACTGCTGGAGATTGTTCTAAAAAGGCCACTACTTGTTTCGCATTAGCTGTGGAAGCTTCCATACGAAGCTTCAGTGTTTTTAAACCACGCATCAGCATATAACTGTCAAAAGGCGATAGGTTGGGACCGGTTGTATTGAGATTATAAAAAAGTTTGTCGTAATAATCTTGATTACTCGTAATAACTACCCCAGCTAAAACGTCATTGTGTCCAGCTAAATACTTGGTCGCCGAATGGACAACAATATCAGCTCCCAGAGTGATAGGAGTTTGATAAATTGGACTGTAGAAGGTATTATCCACGATAACAGCAGCCCCCTTCTCATGGGCTAGGTTAGCAATTTTCTCAATATTAAATTCAACCATCAGCGGATTGGTTGGGGTTTCAATATAGACAATATCGGTAGTATCTGTAATAGCTGCCAGCATTTCAGCCTCAGTATTGGCATAATCAAAAAAGAAACGGCCTTCCTTCTCCTTATCATTAAACCAGCGAAAGGAACCACCATATAAATCGCGTGCGGCCACCACATGACTGCCGACTGGAAAAATCTCAAAAGCCAAGACAATAGCACTCATTCCTGAACTTGTTGCAATCGCATAATCCGCCTGTTCAATAGCCGCTAAAGTTTGTTCCAGCGTTGCTCGGGTCGGATTTTTAGTGCGAGTATAATCAAAACCAGTCGATTGGCCAAATTCGGGATGCTGATACGTTGTTGAAAAATGGATTGGAGAAGCAAGCGCTCCTGTCTCCTTATCAGAATTAATTCCTGCATGTGCCAGCAAGGTCGCTAATTTATATTGTTCTGTCATCAATAGGCCTCCTTTTTGTTCTTTATTTTAGCACGAATTTTTCTCAAAATCTGGAACATGCCAATATTTATTATCGATAGGCTGTTATAAAAAAATGCTATAACAAAAAGGAAATGGTAGGTCATGGGCTTTCGCAGAAAGTCACTCCCTTCACTTCCTTATTTGTATTTATTCTTGATTGTACTGTTAATGTTAAGGCTGGCTGTAAACAAAGCCTACATAATCAGACTATTGCTTCACTTGGTAGGCAAAGATGTCGGTCAGGACTAAAAAAGGGGCTTAAGAGTTTGATAAAATTTATCCTAACCTAGGATTAGGATATTCTAAGCTTGCGCCGTAAACTATCAGCACGACTGCCAATAATACTGTCAATCTGGCGTGTCCGTAAGGAGAGATAGGCGTATACAGCCACCCCGAGACCACCGAGCAGCACTAGATAAACCAAGCTGGAGGTTCGTCCAGCCACCGGATAGAAATAATGTAGGCCCAAATAGCCTAAGCTCACCACTATCCCCATCAAGGCTGTCATCCAAAAAATATTAATGAAGGCTCGTCTAATATCGGCGTGATCAAAATCTGTAACTTCCTGAATTTTGAAATACATAAAGACAATGGGAATCCAGAGAGCAAGTGCTGTAGATACCAGAGGGCCATAAGCACCAAAAACAAAGAGCATGGGAATTTGAAAGACCAGCTTAATCGCCATTCCCCAGAGAAAATATTCAATAGCCTTGCGGTTCTCAAAGAGAGCTTGCAGCATAGGAGCCATCAGAGAATAAAGCGCTAAGAGTAAGGTCTCTGCCATTACTCCAATAAAAAGATAGAGAGCATCTTTTTCGGGTAAGCCATAGAAAACGGTATAGATAGGCTTGGCTAAAATTAAGGAGCCGACAACAGCTGGAAAGGTGAAAATCCACAGCATCTGCAAATTATTAACGACGACCTTTCGCAGGCTTTCCTTGTCCTTTTGCACATAAGATTCTGTTAGAACAGGGATCCCTACACCACCGATGGAGGTCGCTACTGAAATTAAAATCATGTTGATTTTACTAGGATTGGAAGATAGATAGGCAAAAAGCTCATTGAGTTCCTTGCGACTCAGATCTGTTATAACGGATAAGGTATTATTAAAGGTTCCTTGATCGATCAACTGCAAGGTTTGAATAGCTGACCCGGTGATAATAAAAGGAATAGCTTCCTTGAAAGTTTCCTTCAGCAGGGCTAGGGTATCAATCGTAATTTTTTGTGTCTGTTTGGCAAATATTTTTTTGAGCAGACCAGCCTTTTGCAAATAATATAGGAGAACGGCCATACTGGCAATCATACCAATAAAGGCAGCAAAGGTTGATTGACTGACAGCAGCTACATAATCTCCTGAACCCACCTGCATGATCATATAGGCAGTCAGCAACATCCAAATGACACGCACCAGCTGCTCAAACATCTGACTCATGGCATAAGGCTTAAAGTCACTGTAGCCTTGGAAAACTCCTCTGATAACACTCATTGCAGGAAACACTAGAACTGCAAACGAGAGACTGTGGATAACTGGTATCAGCTCTTTTCCTGAGCCAGAAAAAATCGCAAAAAGCGGCGAACCAAAGTACATAATCGCAGCAAAAACGAGGCCAACAATGAGCATGACCTTTAGGAAGCTCCGAATGAGATGGATAGAGTGGTCTTCCTTATCCATGGCATTATATTTGGCAATTTGCTTAGCCACAGCTACATTTATCCCCGTCGTAGACAGCAGGAGAAAGTAGGCATAAATATTGTAGCCCATACCATAGAGGGCGTTGGCCTGACTGGCGGATTGTCCCATCCAAGCATACCAAGGAATAATGTAGAGAGCTCCGAGGAGACGGCTAAGAGTATTGCCTGTTGTTGACCAGAAGGTTCCTCTGACCATCTTCTCATTTTGTGTTATTTTTTTTTCTTCTGACATACTGCCTCTTTCCAAAAATTCACTAGATTTTATTATAAACTTTTGCCTGTGACTTGTAAAACAGTAACTTTAAGTCTAAAATAGTAACCATGATTACAATGACACGTGTGCTTGAGATACTTAAGCAAGATAAAAATTTTAGAGATATTAGTCTGGATGGCCATTTTTATTATAGCTGGAAAGAGGTATCTTTCAGTAAATTGAGTTATGACAGCCGTGACGTTGATGACTCAACTCTCTTTTTTGTTAAGGGAGCAGCCTTTCGCAGAGAATTTCTGGAAAGTGCTGTTGCTGCTGGGCTGAAATTTTACGTTTCTGAGCAAGATTACGAGATGGGCATCCCTGCTATCCTAGTTAACGATATCAAACAAGCTATGAGTTTGATTGCTATGACGTTTTACGATAATCCCCAGAATAAGCTGCAATTGCTTGCCTTTACAGGTACTAAAGGGAAAACGACAGCAGCTTATTTTGCCTATAACATTTTAAAACAAAGCCAAAAGCCAGCTATGTTATCCACCATGAATACGACTTTAGATGGCGAAACCTTTTTTAAGTCAACCCTAACAACTCCTGAAAGCCTCGATCTCTTTAGAATGATGGCTAAAGCTGTGGATAATGGGCGTTCTCATCTGATTATGGAGGTTTCCAGTCAGGCCTTTTTAGTTAAGCGTGTTTATGGTTTAACCTTTGACGTTGGTGTTTTTCTCAACATCAGTCCTGATCACATCGGTCCCATTGAACATCCTAGTTTTGAAGATTATTTCTATCACAAGCGTCTGCTTATGGATAACAGCCGTGCTGCCATCGTTAATAGTGGTATGGAGCATTTTGAAATTGTCCGTGACCAAGTAGCAGACCTTCCTCACGATTTCTACGGTCAGGTATCAGACAATCAGATTGAAGAGGGACAGGCCTTTAGTTTTGCAGCAACTGGAAAATTGGCAGGTCATTACGATATTCAGCTGGTCGGTGATTTCAATCAGGAAAATGCTCTCGCAGCTGGACTTGCCTGCTTGCGTTTGGGGGCTAGCCAACTGGACATACAGACTGGTATTGCACAAACGTCCGTTCCAGGACGCATGGAGGTCTTAACCCAAAATAATGGAGCTAAGGTTTTTGTCGATTACGCCCACAACGGCGACAGTCTGCACAAATTGCTCAGTGTTGTAACCCAACACCAGACTGGGGTAGCTGTTTTGATTCTTGGTGCTCCAGGTAATAAAGGTGAGAGCCGCCGTGCTGATTTTGGGGAGGTTATCAATCAATACCCCCAATTAAGGGTGATCTTAACGGCTGATGATCCCAATAAGGAAGATCCCTTAACTATCTCGCAGGAAATTGCCAGTTATATTAATCGCCCTGTTGATATTATTGTCGACAGAGAAGAGGCAATTGAAACTGCTCTTCAATTGACGCAAGGAGAAAAAGATGCTGTTATCATCGCAGGAAAAGGAGCGGACGCTTTTCAGATTGTTAATGGCCAACGAGCGGCTTATGATGGCGATCTGAGTGTTGCCAAGAAGTATCTCTAGGAACTGCTAATAATTATTAATAAAACCTCTTATTTAGAATCATTACAAGGAGCCAAATCCCTTGGGGGACTTGGCTTTTGCCTTGTTTAAAAATATTCAATAATCTGTTCCAAATTAAAAATTCCTGTGTTATAATGTGAAAAGATTCCGAGGCCTGAGCTAGTCAATCTGGCGGCTTTGGAATCTAAAGATGCCGTTTTATTACCCGACATAGACAGCTCGCCAAGTGTGGCTGTCAAACTTCCGATACTTGCTTCAATAGGCTGTATCACTAAAGGCGAAAATGCATGTTTTGACCAAGCTAAGAGATAGAAAAGTGAAGAAAATCAAGTCTCCATCCACGGATTCTTATCCTACTCCCTTGGCTGAGCACGTTTACTTTAGGTTTCTCGCTAGGCCAAATGTATTTTGTCCTTGGTATCTTACTTAGTGGAATACGAACTAGAGACAGCTCTGTTTGGCTTCAAATTCTCATAATGTTTAACCTGATAGATCAATTTTTATTGCGATTTTTCATTGATACTTGTTGGATTTGTTTGCCAATTTTCTAGTTTCGTGAATTAATGTGGTTAGCTTTGTTAGCTTCATTTTTCCCTTTCAAAGGGCTAGGACCTTTGAAGTACTTTTTATATCTTTTGAAAGGAGGTTCTATGTCAAAGATTTGTGCAAACCAGATTCAGGTTGCCTACGATCACCAAGTTATTATTGATGACCTATCTCTAAGTCTTCCTGAAGGTGAAATTACCACCATTATTGGGGCTAATGGCTGCGGTAAGTCTACTTTACTCAAAGCCCTGACTCGAATTCAAGCTATTAAACAAGGGCAGATTTATCTAAATGGACAAGCCATTGCTAATCTATCAACTAAGGAAGTTGCCAAAAAGTTAGCACTTCTCCCGCAGGTTTTAGAGGCTACTCAGGGTATCTCTGTTTACGATTTGATTTCCTATGGTCGCTTTCCTCATCAAAAATATTTGGGTAGTTTGACTCAGGAAGATCGTAACAAGATTCACTGGGCTATGGAAGTTACTGGGGTGACCGAATTTGCCAAGGTTGATGTTGACAGTCTATCCGGCGGTCAGCGCCAGCGCGTCTGGATTGCTATGGCTCTCGCTCAAGATACTGATACTATCTTTTTGGATGAGCCGACTACCTATTTAGATATGAATCATCAGCTAGAAATTTTGGAATTGCTTCGAGATCTTAATCAAAAGGCTGGCAAGACGATTATCATGGTACTGCACGATCTCAATTTATCAGCCCGTTTTTCTGATCACCTTGTTGCTTTAAAGGATGGGGAAATTCGCTACGAAGGCCCTGTCGATCAGATTATGACCCCTGATATTTTAAAAGAGATCTTCAGAATTGAAGCATTGCTAGCTGAAGATCCTATCCATCACTGCCCTATTCTGCTGACTTACCAGCTGATAAAATAGATTGATTTCAATTGAGCATGAAGCTAATCGTTTCGGAAAAAACGACTCCCTTGTGTACAAGGACACGGCTCCTATATTTGTGATGCGCTGTCGTTCATCATCCTAAGTACAACCTTAAAAGGTCCCCAGACCTTATGAGTTTTTTTCCGTCAGAGATTTTCGCTATTACCAAGCGAATTGCTTCTATGTATCTTGATAATTGAACACGCCTACACTCCTGTGAAAAAAGACTCACCTGCTCAGAATCTTACTGATTCTTCAGCTGGTTCCCTATTTTTCCTTGGAGTGCTTAACGGCTTTGTATCTTAGTAATTGAACACGCCTACACTCCTGTGAAAAAGCTCCCCCTCCTAGAATCTTACTGATTCTTCGGCTGGTTCCCTATTTTTCCTTGGAGTGCTTAACGGCTTTGTATCTTGATAAAGAGGAGAAAACTTATGAAGAAAATTTTAACGGCCTTTTTGGCCGTACTGGCCGTCTTTGTTCTTGCGGCTTGCGGAAACCAAGCAAAAAATAAGGACAAAGAGGTTTCCGACAAACCTAAAATTGAAGGCTTTACCTACTACGGCAAGGTGCCTAAAAACCCTAAAAAAGTTGTTAATTTTGCCTACTCTTATACGGGCTACCTCCTAGAACTAGGTGTTGATGTTTCCAGCTATTCTTTAGATAATGAAAAGGATAGCCCTGCTTTCGGTGATCAGCTTAAAGGTGCCAAAAAACTCACATCTGAGGATACCGAAGCTATTGCTGCTGAAAAACCTGATCTTATCATCGCTTTTTCAACCGATAAAAATATCAAACAGCTCAAAGAAATCGCACCTGTTTTAGTGATTGAGTACGGTAAGCGAGACTACTTACAGATGCTAACTGATTTAGGAAAGGTCTTCGATAAGGAGGATAAAGCCCAGGCTTGGCTCAAAAATTGGAAAACAAAAACAGGCAAGGCCAAAAAGGAGCTTAGCAGTATCCTTCCTAAAAACACCACCTTTACTGTCATGGATTTCTATGATAAAGACATCTATCTGTATGGCAAGAATTGGGGACGCGGTGGTGAACTGATTTATGATGCTTTGGGCTATGCCGCACCACAAAAGGTTCAAGACGATGTTTTTAAAACCGGTTACTTTGGTGTTTCTCAAGAAGTCATTGGGGACTATATCGGTGATTATGCGTTACTTAACGTCAGCAAGGCTACCAAAAACTCTGCTGCCTCCCTTAAAGAGAGCGATGTTTGGCAAAATGTCCCTGCTGTTCAAAATAAGCACGTTCTAGAAGTTGATGAAGCTCTCTTTTACTTCTCTGATCCAATGTCCTTAGACAAACAGTTACCTGCCTTCGTTGATGCTGTTAAGAAGGCTGAACAATAAGGGAAAGGGATTTAATGAACAAAGAAGAAACACTTCTTGGTCAGAAAAATAAGCCAAGCAAGACTTGGCTTATTTTTTTCATCATCTTAGCATTTTTTATCGTCGCCTGCTACATGGCTTTGCGTTTTGGGGCTGTTAACTACAGTCAACATCAGCTTTGGCAAGTCATTAAGCATCCTTTATATGACTCATCACTGCAGGATGTCATCATTGATTTGCGTCTGCCAAGATTACTAGCGGCTATGCTAGTCGGGGCAGCCATGGCCCAAGCTGGTGCCATTATGCAAGGCGTTACTCGCAATCCTATTGCCGATCCTGGGTTGCTAGGAATCAATGCTGGAGCTGGACTCGCCTTAATCATTGGATATGCTATTTGGGGCAGTTTACATTATACAGCTATTCTTTTCGTCTGTTTACTGGGATCTTTTGTGACAGCCTGTTTGATCTTTGGTCTGTCTTATCAGCCGCGAAAAGGATACCACCCTATTAGGCTTATTTTAGCTGGAGCTATGACCTCTACCCTTTGTGCATCTATAGGTCAAGCCATAACTCTCTATTTTCACTTAGAAACGAGTATTATCGGCTGGCAGGCTGGAGGCTTTTCTCAGATTAATTGGAAAATGCTGGTTATTATTACCCCCTTTATTGTAGCAGGCTTATTCCTTGCTCAATTGCTATCACATCAGCTGACAATTTTAAGTCTTGACGAAACCGTCTCAAAAGCCTTGGGACAGCGTACAACTGCTATTAGTTTTATACTTTTAGGTATTGTCTTACTCCTATCGGCTGGAGCCGTGGCTCTAGTTGGTTCTATAGCTTTCATCGGTCTAATCGTCCCACATTTCATCCGAATTTTCATCGTTAGGGACTACCGCTATCTGCTTCCACTGACAGCTTTTGCAGGGGCTACCTTTATGATTTGGGTCGATGTGGTCAGCCGAACACTCAATCCCCCAACAGAAGTTCCTATCAGCGCCCTTGTCTGCCTAGTTGGTCTTCCTTGTTTCCTATGGTTGGTTAGAAAAGGAGGACACTTATGAAGGAACCACTCTTTCCGGCTAAACATTTTACTTTACTTATCAGTCTGCTCTTATTAGTTATTATTTTATCGCTGTCTATCGGCTATGCTCAATCCTCACTGAAGGATATCTTTGACCTGCTTATCGGCCAAAGTGAACCGGCAACTAGTTTCATCATCACCAGAATTCGGCTGCCGCGTATCTTAGCTTGCATGCTAGGTGGGGCGTCTCTCGCTTTGGCAGGAACCCTCTTACAGACCTTGACTAAAAATTCCTTGGCCGATTCGGGAATCCTAGGAATTAATGCTGGAGCAGGGCTCCTTATGGCGATTGCAATCAGTGTTCTCAATGCTAGCAGTATTGAAACTACTAGCTTACTTCCTATTCTATCTATGTTTGGTGGAGCTGGAGCTATACTCCTCGTTTACCTGATGTCTTGGCAAAAGAATCATGATATCAGTCCTACCCGTCTCATTATTACAGGCGTTGGGGTTTCTAGCATGTTTTCAGGCATCATGATTGCAATTGTTAGCCAAAGCGATGATAATAAGATGGAGTATATTATTTCCTGGCTGAGCGGGAAAATTACAGGTAATGACTGGACAACTCTAGTATCCTTCGCTCCTGTCCTCTTTCTTATCTGGCTAGTAACATTTAGCCGCAGTAAATCTCTCAATATCATGAATCTTAATGAGCAGACAGCCCTTGCTTTGGGACTTCGCCTGCAGCGGGAACGTCTGATTGTCTTGGTGTTAGCAACAGCTCTTGCTTCACTCAGCGTTGTTCTAGTTGGAAATATCACCTTTGTTGGTCTCGTCGCTGGTCACATTACCAAGCGTTGGTTAGGCAACCAACACCAGATCAGTCTCCCTGCCTCCATGCTTATTGGTATGATTCTTTTACTCATTGCAGATACTATTGGTCGTATTTTCCTAGTAGGTACAGGTATTCCAACGGGTATTATCGTTGCTATTATTGGAGCACCCTATTTTCTCTATCTTATGGTGACAGAGACAAAATAAGCTTAACTTTGTGATGATATGACGGTAGCCTGTACTTTGGCTAACGGGTTTAGTTTTTAGGGGTGAGAAAGCACCCGATGCACAAGCAATAAAATTACTGCATGCAAAAAGAGCCTCGTCTTGGCTCTTTTTATACGTGAAAAATTAGTTTTTCATGATCAAATGTCATCGTTAGACTGTATGTCTGATCCTCTATTTCTGCTATGTAGCCTAAAATAACCAAACTTTGGACAAAAATATCCGGTCGCTTCTGTTTAACCCTATCCTTGCGACCAAATTTCAAAAGAAAAGTGGTCATATACTTGAGCGCATACTCAGGATTAACATCTCCCAGAATAGCATAAAGGATCTGCTGTTCTTGAGATAGAGGGTAACCCGATTTAAGTTTGTAAAAATAATTGGATAAGGTAAGACGCGTTCTAGCAAAGTCTGTCTGTTCGATCAAGACAGCCTGATTAGTCTTATTAGCAAGACGCGTACTAAATTCTAAGGTTAAGAGTTTTTGGTAGGCGGGGCTGAGACTGTCAATAAATAGGCTATCATCTAAGTGAATTTCCTGCAGCTGGTCTTCATTTTCCGTCAGTTGTATTTGCAGATAATAGCGGCGTTGATACCGTCTGATGTAACCAGCTTGTATATACTCTTCTAAACTGCGCTCTAACTGCTTAACTTGAGGAAAGTCCTGTTTGATCTGTCTCAAGCTCACGTCATTACGCTTATAGAGATAATTTATTAGATCTCGGAAAAAAGGCTGACCTGTCAGCCGATCTGGATTAAAAACAAGAATCATTAGCCCTCCTAGCTTTTTTTCTGTTTTTAGCTCGCTGGAATTGGCGTCAATGGTTTTTCACTACCAAAACTAGCGGTTAGCTGTCCTTTTTGTAAGATATGCCCCTGCATAGCCTTTAAAAGCTGGGGTTTCCACGTCCATCTGCCTAGCTCCATAGACTGGTCTAAGACATAGACCGTAAAGCGGTAGTCATGCGTTTGCCCCAAGGGTGGTCTAGGACCTGCATAACGGTATCCTCTATAAGCCAATCCTTGACGCGCCGAAGGTAAATTCTCTGCTTCAAACCCGCCCATCAAACCTGATGGAATACGACTAGAAGCTGGGATATTCCATATTAACCAGTGAGTAAATTCCTTCTTCAGAGGGTGGGTTAAATCTTCTAAGATAATAGCGAGTACTTGGGCCTGAGGCGATAGATTGTCGAGGTAGAAAGCAGGCGATTGATCTTTCCCACGTCCTGTATTATCAATAGGAAATTGCCCCCCTTCAAAAATTCCTGGGCAGGTAAACTTAAGCTTATCGACCATCGCTCTCACCTCCTATTATTATTTAGATCAAAAAATCTCTTGAAACTATATTTTCCAGAGCCAATCATTATGTCAGTTACCATTATAACAAATCATATCCATCTCGTTCAAACTCAACTGACAGATCTAGTCAGCTATAAATTCTGATTAAATTAAAATTGTGGCATAATGCCCTCAATTGCGGAGGGTAAATTTCATGGCTAATTTGCTTAATTATCTTGATGTTATTAAAAACCAAAGTTTAGATAATTATTCGCTAAATGAGATCGACTGCTTGGTTTTAACTGAATTAGGCTACCTGCCTTTCAATGGCCTCCTAACTAAAATCTTCGATCTCGGGAAGAGCCTGAGCTTAGCTCAACTAGGTAGGATTTATTTTCAGAAATATGGTGACAAGCTTTTTTCCAGCACAGCCTGTAAAAATCGGATGAAACTCCTGAAAAAATCATGACGGCTGATCGCTACCAAGAGATTGTTGCTAAAGATATGCTTACATTCCCACAGCGTTTTTTTTAAATAATCCAGCATTCCTAAAAACCACCCTTTAATCCGTCTTTCAACTAATTAAAGGGTGGTTTTTTCAAAAATCTCAACACTAATTTAAGCCCAGTAGATAGATTTCAAGCAAATCCCCTAGGGCAATCAGCGTATAGCACCAGCCAATATGTTTCCCATAAAGAACGAAAGCCCCTACTGATCCAAGCCCAAAAGCAAGAACCTCCAAGCCTAATTTAGAAAGACCTGTCAAAGCCTGAGATGATTTGGGAGCACCATAACGGCTCCAGACAAGCACCATTAGTAAGCCTAAAAGGGCAAAACCGATTTTGACTGTCCAAAGTTTTTCAGTGAGAAGACCGCCTAGTAACCCCATGACAGTTACCAGTTCTAACAAAAAACGAATGCTAATCATAATACTGGACAATTAGATCTGCCTCCTTTCTAATTCACAAAAGAAACTCCTGCTGCCAGTAATTTCTCTTTTGTTTTCATGAATTTGGTCTGATTGGCAACCCCAATACCATTTAAATCTAGGCTGACCTTGAATCCAGACCGAGCCGCTGCTAAGGCAGAAGCCTTAACACAAGCATTGCCATCAACACCGATAATTTCCAACTCTCTGACCTCTCTTTCCTTTAAGAAGGTCAAGAGGGCAGTATTGTTTAGGCAAGATGCCCGCCGTTTTTCAAATATGTGATCTGATACAAGCGACAAACCTTGAGCAAATACCTTGGGCTTCCTACTAAGCTCCCACCAGAAACGATTGACAATATAAATCACATGACCTTCAGGATAGCTGGCTATTTTACCATTAATCGCTGACAATAATTGGGAATTGGAGCGATATTTTCCCTTTCCAACATAATCCGTTTGCATATCAATAACCAATAAATAAGAATGAGTCATTGACATTCTTCCTTCCTTTTTTGGATAATTGTGTAGGTTAAATAGTCTGTTACGATAGTGCGCAGGCGTTCATCGTAACTGGTCTGACCATCTGCATAATTAGTTACCATGCCTTGGAGAAAAAGATAAACACCGCGCACAACATTGAGAGCTTGTTCCTGCGTCAAATCAGGACTCAGTAAACTCGTAACGGTCTCTTTCAAAAGTTGGAAACTCTTCATCCGAAGCTCACTAATGGGATAGGTAAATTGCTCTTGATCCACACGTTCACCATCATCTAGAAAAAGCAGGGAGAAAGAATTATAGTTATCAAAGCCAAACTGTATGAAGATATGACTTCCTTCTAATAATTTTACACTGGGTGTCAAATCTTGCTCTTCCAGAGCAAGTAAGGTATGATACAGTTTTTCTAAGGGCTTATGCGCCACCTCATAGAGAATCTCACTTTTATTTTTAAAATAGAGGTAAATGGCTGTGTGTGAACAACCTGCACGCTTCGCAATCTCTCGTACTCCCACGGTTTGATAGTTTTTTTCTTGAAATAAGCTTTGGGCAGCGGCAAGGATACTGTCCTTAGCCCCTCTTTATTCTCAGCTCCTCATATCATTTATAGACTTTTATAAATGCTCTCTAGCAGTCCTGGAAATCTTTCGTTCAATTCATCTAGTCTTAGGGAAATAAAGCGCTGTCGTCCTTCTATACGAACTCTGATTAATCCATTTTCTCTTAACATTTTATAATGATGGGACAAATTATTTTTCCTTCCCAAGTCCGTAAAGTAGCTGCAGTTTCTTTCCTTTTTAGATTTATATAATTCTCGAAAAATGGCTAAACGAATAGGCTCACTCAAAGCATAAAGAATTTGCTCTAGTTTAATATCTGCTGTTGCAGGATGGGATAAATTTTTCACCTTATCACTCCTTTCTTTGCATTCTATCAGAAAAAGCTCTATAATACAATTGTTCAATTTGCATCGAATTATTAAAGAGGAGGTTATTACATGAACATATTAAACCGCTACTTTGAACTATCTGATCTAGCTGTTCAAAATGAAAACAGCCTTCAGGAACTCCGCGCATTATTTACCCAAGATGCTGTTATTGAGGCCAATGACGGTCATACCTATAGGGGACGTGCAGAAATTGAAAATTTCTTTAAAATTTTCTTCAGTCGAAATCTAGCAACTAAGCATTTATGGGATATTGAGAAGCAAAATGATGGCTGGTTTCAGGCCAATTGGGGTGTTGTCTGTCGCAGAAAATCAGGCGATTATTTCACTTTGACAGGTAAAGACATTGCAAAAGTAGTAAGCGGCCAGATTACCCATCTCAAAGTTATAGGCAACCATTAATGTAAAATCAGAACCACTTTAAAAGCGTTTGAAATCACTGAATTTCAAACGCTTTTAATTTTTATATTCTCTATAGCTTTTTGACAGTTACACCTACTTTGTTCAAAAAAGCTTTTCGTTTTGCTTCTGTACAAGTTTCACGCCCCATATTGCCCAGCACTATTAAGCGCCGCGTTTTAATACCACAATGATTGAGAACAGCACTTTTTAATGCTGCTAGGCCATAACTATCTGGCACACTGATCCAGCCAGAAAAGAGTTTATACCACCAGCTGGGGGCCATGGAGGTCGCAATAATATCTGCCGTTCTTCCCTTTAAAAGTTTGCGAAATTGCTGTCCACGCAGGTAATTCCAGATGAAATTACCCTCGGTATTAGAAGAATAGGCAACACCCGGAGTAAAGGTACGATCAATCCAGCCTTTCATAAGGCTAGGCATGCCGCTCCACCAAATCGGATAAACAAAGATGAAATGATCGGCCCACTGGATAAGTTCCTGTGACAAAAGTATCGTCTCATCTTCTGGCATGCGCTTGCGATAGCCATAGCGCAAGATCGGATCAAATTGCAGGCGGCCAAGCTCCAATGTTTCCACCTGATGTTGGGCAAAATCTAGGTTTGCCATCACGGTTTCAAAAATTGCCTGACTAAAACTCTCTCGATCAGGATGCCCATTGACGACTAAAATATTCATATGATTTCTCCTTAATTTATCAACACCATTAGTATATTGTGACTAGTATTGACAAACAATCCATATTTTCTTATAATCTGTAGGAAATCGTACATTATGTATGATATATGTTTGATAAGCAACAAATAGGAGAAAATTATATGGTGCAAGATATTCGAGTTCTTAAGACCAAGCGCGATATTGAAGCAGCTCTAACCAATCTCATTTTGACTCAGGGTTTTTATTCCCTGACTGTTCAAGATATTTGCAAGCAAGCCCTAGTCAGTCGTTCTACCTTTTACAGCCACTACTTGGATAAATATGACATTATTGAACAGCTCATTGCAAAAACTTTGGACCCTCTTCAGGAAAAATTTGCGGCTAAATATGGGGAAAATTTGGATAATGGTCAACTAAAGGACTTTTTAGGGGATATTTATCAATTTTATCAGGAAAACACAGCCCTTCTAAAGGCCTTATTAAAAACTCCTTTGGATAATCAACAAGGTTTTGAGGAGCAATTCGACCATCTCTGTCAGCTATATATCAAAGAGCTTTTGCTCAGAGAGGGAACATCCTACAATCTTCCTCTGGAACTCTTGACCCAACTATATGCATCTATTGTCCGGTCACTGATGAAGTGGACCATTGAACATGGGCCTAACGAAGACCTAACAGATTTCACCTACCGTATGCATAAGGCCTTTATGAACATCATATAGGGCTAAAGTTATAAATTTAGTGCAATTATTTTATCCGACAGCGATAAAGTAATTGAGATGATTGGGCTAGAAGGCTCGGATTGGTCCCAGACTGCCCTTTAGGGACAGCTAAACCAAGCTGCTCGTAGTATTCCTGCCAGAAATCTGTCACATCTTGATGGCTGTCTCCAAATTGCATTGGAATTTCTTCAAAAATCGGAAGAAGATGTGCAATGAGCTGAGAGCAGTAAAAACCTGTTCCGTCAGGATAAAAGCTAATATTATAAGGATTTCCAAGTAGAGTCTGAGCTCCTCTAAGGACTTGTTTAACCTTGATCTCTGGATAGAAAAAAGCATCTACAACCTTATTTTCTTCCAAAAAGCTTGTTAAATCCTGTTTAGATACCCCTTGGTCTATTGTCGCGTGATAAATACTTCCTTCGAGATAGATAGCAACATGACTGTAATCACCTGTGGCGGTCGTGATAGCCTGTCCCATTTCTGAATCGCCTACTGTAAACAGGAGCTCTCCTTCTTGTATTAGGTCTGTCTTCATTTGTTTTTCCTATAAATTAAAGCCAAGGACAAAAGTCCTTGGCTTCAGACTGAAGACAAAGCTCTTGGAATTACATTTCTAAGAGCTTTTTGCTCTGTTTAGGAGTATACTAAAAGAAAACAGTTTGTGAGGTAAGGCCATGTTTCACAAAGAAAAGCCAGATTATAACC